>NZ_JBWJVQ010000306.1:0-2527 GCF_056339875.1 Blautia sp. ZXY-1-C6 | reverse complement strand
CAGCCGGATGGATGATCTGGTTTAATTTCTCCAGAAGCTCTGGATGTGAAAATACTACATCCGAAACCTGTCTGCGGTCAATAGTTTTATCATTTTTTATGATTTGTCTTCCAAATAGTGCAATCACCGGTTCATAACAGGACTGCCCCGGCTCCATCACCAGATGCCCGATCTCATCTGCTTTCATCACATATGCCTGATACTTTTCTTCAAGAAAATCAAGCACTGTACTTTTTCCGGCACCCACTCCGCCGGTAATTCCTATTGTTATCATCATCACTTCGCCTCATACCAGTTATTACCCTGATGCATATCGACTTCCAGTTCTACGGAAAGCTTTGCGGCACCTTTCATCTCTTCTTCAAGAATAGCAGAAACCTGCGGGATTTCCTCTTTACAGGTCTCTATCAGAAGTTCATCGTGTACCTGAAGTACAAGACGGGATTTAAGATTCTCATCCTTTAATCGTCTGTACACACGGTTCATTGCAATTTTAATGATATCCGCCGCAGTTCCCTGTATTGGAGAGTTCATGGCTACTCGCTCCCCAAAAGACCTCTGCATAAAATTACCGGATTTCAGTTCCGGGATCGGCCTGCGTCTGCCAAACATGGTAGTCACATATCCTTTTTCTTTTCCCTCTTCCACCAGTCCGTCAAGAAAACCTTTGATCTTTGGATAAGTTTCAAAATATCTTTCAATATATTCGGCTGCTTCTTTTCGTGTGATACTTAAATCCTGGCTGAGCCCAAAGGAACTGATCCCATAAACGATTCCAAAATTTACTGCCTTGGCATTTCTCCTCTGCAGATCTGTCACCTCATCAAAGGGCACATGGAATACCTCTGATGCTGTATGTCTGTGGATATCCTGGGCTTCTTTATATGCCTGGATCAATTTCTCATCCCCTGACATATGTGCCAGAACACGAAGCTCGATCTGGGAATAGTCCGCATCCAGAAATACATATCCCTCTTCCGGAACAAATACCTTACGGATCAGTCTTCCAAGCTCCATTCTTACAGGGATATTCTGAAGATTCGGCTCTGTGCTGCTGATCCTTCCTGTTGCTGTAATTGTCTGGTTAAAAGTAGAATGAATCCTGCCGTCCTCTGCGATCTCACCAACAAGCCCGTCTGCATAAGTAGATTTCAGTTTCGCAAGCTGACGGTACTCCAGAATATCCTTTACAATGGGATACTCCGGTGCAAGCTTTTCCAGAATATCTGCCGCTGTGGAATAACCTGTCTTTGTTTTCTTTCCACCCTTAAGGCCAAGCTTTTCAAACAGGATCACTCCCATCTGTTTCGGAGAATTGATATTAAACTCTTCCCCTGCCTGCTGCCAGATCTGCTTCTCCAGTTCTCCAATACGTACACTTAGTTTCTCACCGTAGCTTTTCAGTTCTTCACTCTTCACGCTGATTCCCCATTTTTCCATGGAATCAAGAGTAAAGATTAGCGGAAGTTCAATCTGTGTATATACGTTCCACATACCTGTATCATGCAACGCTTCACACATAGGTTTCCGGCAGGCAAGTGCTGTATAGGCCATGTAGCAGCCCCAGGCTGTAAGTCCCTCTGCACTTTCCTCCCATGCTTTTTCCACTGTTTTCTTTCCAAGAAGTTCCTCTCTTGCAGGCAGGATACGACCACTCAGATATTCCTTTGCCATATCATCATAGGTATAGGAGGATTTCAGCGGGTTCAACAGGTATGCAGCCACGCCTGCATCAAATACAGCCATCGGATCATCAAATTGTATATACTTGAGTAATGCCTTTACATCCAATGCACAGACAGTATGTGTTTTATTATATTTCAGAGTACCGTCTGCATTAACATCAGATATCTCTTTTTCTGAACTTCCCTTTGTATCTTCTGCATTACATTCCATATTATTCTCTGCATTATATTCAGATACCTTACGAAAAAGCTCTTCTAATTTTCCGCAGAGATATCCTTCTGTGATCATCCCCTCCACAGGAATATAATAAATTTCCTCTTCATTCAGCGCAAGTCCTGCACCAAATACCCTGCCATTCTCTGTAACCAGAGAAACACCCGCTGTCTTTCCTGCTTCCGCTTTCGCAAACAGCGCTTCACAGCCTGCCAGGTCTGCACATGTGAAAAACTCCTGTTCCAGCGTATCTTCCTGTACTGCCGCAGAGTCAAAACGGTTAAGCAGATTCTTAAATTCCAGCTGTCTGCAGAGAAGGAAAGCTTCTTTTGTATAAAGATTTCCCAGTTTTGCCTTTTCATACGAAAACTCTATGGGACTGTCCGTACAGATTGTAGCCAGAGCCTTGCTCATCTGCGCCATATCATAATGTTCTCTCATTGATTCCCTGGCTCTGTTTGGCTTCAGCTCTTCCAAATGTTCATGAGCATTCTCAATACTTCCATACTCCACAATAATCTTTGTGGCAGTCTTCTCACCTACTCCCGGGATTCCCGGAATATTGTCAGCACTGTCACCCATCAGAGCCTTTAACTCAATGATCTGGGGAGGTGTCACCTGATATTTC
>NZ_JBWJVQ010000305.1:0-4294 GCF_056339875.1 Blautia sp. ZXY-1-C6 | reverse complement strand
AAGTGTGGTGTGGATATTGTTGGAACAACCATGAGCGGTTACACTGATTACACTTCAAAAAAGGATGAACCAGATTATGAACTGATGGAGAGGCTTGCAAAAGATACAGATATTCCGATTATCGGAGAAGGCAAGATTCATTATCCGGATCAGGCTGTAAAAGCACTACAGACAGGTGTATGGGCGATCGTGGTAGGCGGAGCGATCACACGTCCGCTGGAAATCGCACAGAGATTTCAGAAGGCAATTGAAGCAGGTAAATAAAATGCGAACAAAAAAGGATGTGTCAGAGTTGCACATCCTTTTTTGTTATAGCAAGTGCAGTATTTTATGGAATGGTTATAAATAAACAGCTGGCCGACTTTTGCAGCAACTGAACCGGACTGCAGAGAATTTTTAGTGCAGAAACCGGAACTTGGTGTTAGAATAGAAGCGTCATATGATAAGCAGAACTTATCCACATCAGAAGATATTTAGTTACTGTGAACGGAGTGAACAGTAACGATATTTATGAGGAAACAATCCCTCCGGTTACAGAAGAATGTGGAAATTAAAAAACTCAGATAAGATCTATGAATGGAAGATGCCAGACTATTTGGATACGATCTGATCTGAGATAATAGAAGAACTGAGACAAAAGAAAGGAACAATACGAATGAGATTATTGATCGTGCGACATGGAGATCCGGATTATTCCATTGATTCTCTTACAGAAAAAGGCTGGAAAGAAGCAGAATATCTGTCAGAAAGATTGTCAAAACTTGATGTAAAGGATTTCTATGTATCACCTCTTGGAAGGGCAAAGGATACAGCCTCTTTTACATTGAAGAAAATGAACCGTACAGCAGTTGAGTGTGACTGGCTGAGGGAATTTGATGTTCTGATCGATCGCCCGGATGTTACTGACAGGCAAAAGAGATTATGGGACTGGCTTCCGCAGGACTGGACACAGGACGAGAAATTTTACCAGTATGATCACTGGTATGAAAACGAGAGACTTCAGCAGTCTGATGCCAAAGGATACTATGACTATGTAACAGGAAAGTTTGATAAGCTTCTTGCCGAACATGGTTATGTACGTGAAGGACATTATTACAGAGTGGAGAAACCAAATGAAGATACGCTGGTATTCTTCTGTCATTTTGGTCTGGAATGTGTGCTTCTTGCGCATCTGATCGGTGCTTCTCCAATGGTACTGTGGCATGGATTCTGCGCAGCACCAAGTTCAGTGACAACTGTCAATACAGAAGAACGAAGAGAAGGAATCGCAAGTTTTCGTATTAGTGCATTTGGTGATATTTCCCATTTATATGTGCATGATGAACCACCGGCATTTGCTGCAAGATTCTGTGAAATGTACAGTAATACGGATGAGCGCCACGATTGATTAACTAGGTAATTCACCTGCGGAGCCATGCATTTCCTGCAGGAACTGGTTCAGGATTATCTGATCCTGGCACATCCACAGGCAGATCTTCCGCAGATTGAGCATGCAGAGGAAATTACACATGGAGATAAAGAAGAGATATCCACCGGAAAGCCCGCTCCTGTGGAGTTTCCATCACTGTTTTACTGACAGCAATGATGCTGTGTTCTATTCGGGAAGAGATTCCAAAGAATCAGCAGAAACGACCGGTAGCATTGATGATTCCGGTGAATCTGAGAAATTATTTTCCGTCTCAGTCTATGACAAATTTCTTTGGATGGATTGAGGTGGGATATATATTTTCTGATGAAACAACCTTTGAAGATGTACTTTTGTCTGTGAAGAAACAGTTCGAAGAAGAACTGGTAAAAGAAAAGATTGCCATGCATATGAGCGGATATGTGCGCATTGAGAAGAATCCTTTTGTACGTGCTGTTCCGTTGGAGATCAAGAAATATTTTCTGATGATCGGAGCCAATCTGGGAAGCAGGAGCATTACGGCAGTTTATTCTAATATCGGCATTATTCGTTTGCCGGAGGAGTACAAAGAATATATTCAGCATTTTGGGATTTTTGCAAGTACCAATTCTTTGCAGATGTGTTCCTGTTCTTATGGGGATGAGATGGTACTGGGATTTACTTCCAAGATACCGGATGACAGTATCCAGAGGAATTTCCAGCGGATGCTCGGCGAGGAGAATGTTTCCCACAGAGAATTAAAGAATGAATTTCCGGGATATGGGGAAAAGCACAGGCTTGAGAAAAAAGAAAATCAGAAGGTTATCCAGACTTTCAGCTTCCTGTGTCTGGCAATTGCGGTAATTTGCGGAATGATTAATTTTATGATGGCAGGTGTACTGAACTGGTTCTGGTTTGCAGGAGCAGGATGTGCCTGTGCATGGCTGGTTGTTATGGTAGCATATTATAAACGCAGGAATATTCTGAAGAATGAAATGTGGCAGCTTTTGCTCATATCAGTAATTGCAATCCTATGGGACCGGTTTACCGGATGGAAGGGCTGGTCTGTGGATTTTGTGATTCCTTTCGGGATATTGGCAGTGCAGTTTTCTGTTCCTGTGATTGCAAAAATAAACCGTCTGGAAAGGGAAGAATATCTGTTTTATCTTGTACAGGCCGGAATTGCAGGACTGATTCCGATGATATTGGTTTGGACTGGAATCGTGCAGTTTGCCGTACCTTCAGTAATCTGTGCCGGAATCAGTTTTCTGACATTGGCTGCACTGTTTATCTTCTGCAAGAAGGATACGATGCGGGAGTTTCATAAGAAACTGAGGATGTAGAAATATGGTCTTGACACACATGGGATAAAAGATTATACTTTACCCATGTAAAGAAAGGGGAGCTTGTGAGTGCAGGCTGAGAGGAAGTCATTAACTTCGACCCATATACCTGATTTGGATAATGCCAACGTAGGAACCTATAAGATATGATTTTAAAGGGAGATGACTGGCATCTCCTTTTTATTTATCTCATGCATTTGAAGAAATTCAGCTGTCCGGTAATCAATCTGTAATAAGTGAGAGAAAACCGGGGGCTTACAGGGAAATTTACATTATAACAGATGAATATTGGGAAAGATGAGAGTGAACAGAGTTCATGAAGGGGTGCACCACCGCGGGTGTATTCTTTTGTGGACTCTTTTTTATGTTGTAGAGGCCGGACCTTCTTTTCCCGGAAAGGAGAAAGTATGCTTATTACTGTTAATGGAAAAACAAAAGAATTGCAGAATACTCTTACAATAGGGCAATATCTGGAGGAAAACAGCTATGTGCCCAGCCAGATCGCAGTAGAATTAAATGAAAGAATTCTGTCAAAAGCCGAGTACAGCACTACTGTTTTACATGAAAATGACATACTGGAAATAGTCAGCTTCATGGGAGGTGGAAGATAAACAGGAATATCCTGATATCACATTATAATATACGAAAGAAGGACTTAAATTATGAGTACAAATAATGAAGACAAACTGATTCTGGGAGGTCATGAATTTACTTCCCGTTTTATTCTGGGATCCGGAAAATTTTCTCTGGATCTGGTGAAAGCATGTATTGAAAAGGCAGATGCGCAGATCATCACTCTGGCTCTGCGTCGTGCCAATGAAGGTGGACTGGCAAATATTCTGGACTATATTCCGAAAAATGTTACTCTTCTTCCCAATACTTCAGGTGCCAGAAATGCAGAAGAAGCAGTTCGTATTGCCAGACTTTCCAGAGAAATCGGATGCGGTGATTTCGTAAAGATCGAAGTGATCCATGATTCAAAATATCTGCTTCCGGATAACTATGAAACTGTTAAAGCTACAGAAATTCTTGCAAAAGAAGGATTTGTAGTAATGCCTTATATGTACCCGGATCTGAATGCAGCCAGAGATCTGGTAAATGCCGGAGCTGCCTGCATCATGCCGCTGGGTTCTCCGATCGGCTCTAATAAAGGTCTGTGCACTAAGGAATTTATCCAGATTTTGATTGACGAAATTGAGCTCCCGATCATTGTAGATGCAGGAATCGGACGTCCTTCTCAGGCGTGTGAAGCCATGGAGATGGGGGCATCTGCAGTTATGGCAAATACTGCGATTGCCACAGCAGGTGATGTGCAGATAATGGCTGAAGCATTTAAAAAAGCTATTGAAGCAGGACGAAGTGCATACCTTGCCGGACTGGGAAGAACCCTGGAAAAAGGTGCAAGCGCATCCTCTCCACTGACTGGTTTTCTTCATGAGTAATAAATAAAAAATCATTCTAAAATGAGATTTTTGATTATAGCAATCCTCGTAAATAATGCATTTAAGACAGTTCAGCAGCGTGCGAAAGACAAGGAAGATATCTGCAGGCGTGCTGACGCACGGCA
>NZ_JBWJVQ010000304.1:0-15543 GCF_056339875.1 Blautia sp. ZXY-1-C6 | reverse complement strand
TTCTTTTTCAGGATGTTGCAATCATGCTGTCTGGGGCGATTGCCTGCCTTTTTACAGTACCGGTATCAATCAGATGTGTGATCCGCCAGATCCATCATGCTGCATCTGAAACAGATCACAGCTGATCGGATTTGTTTTCACAGTCTTTGCAGATTCCATGAAGCATATCTCCGCTGCACTGCAGACGGAATCCATGATCCCGGAACAGATGCGCAAAGAGAACATTAGAAGGAGTGGAATTAATTCTGTTCTTTTTTTGTCCATACATTATCCTGTAAAATGGGTCGTATCTGGAGCAGTATCTTTTGATGTATTATCTATTATCAGCAGTATATAGTATCACTTCTCGTTTTACATTTCTTTTGTGATGCTGTATATAAAAGGACTAACTGTCTGTGGGGAGCAGTCATACTACATATAATCTATAATGCAGTAGGAGCAATGATTATAATTCAATGAAGTAATTTTTATGAGGTGATTTTATGTGTGAAAATGAAAAAAAGAAATATCATTCCATTGAGATGACCACAGGATCTCTCTGGAAAAATATACTTCTCTTCAGCCTTCCTCTTATGGGATCACAGGTACTGGAGGTTCTTTTTAACTTAAGCGATGTTGCTGTTGTTGGACGGTTTGCAGATTATATGGCACTAGGTGCCGTCGGCTCCACAACTTTGCTGGTTACTCTGTTTACCGGAATCCTTATCGGAATGGGTGCCGGTGTCAATGTCCGCGTAGCTCACGAACTGGGTGCCGGTAATAAAAAAGGCACAGAAGAAACAATCCATACTTCTCTTCTTTTGTGCGCAATCACAGGTCTGCTCGTCTGCGCCATCTGTCTTCTGTTTTCCGGGCGGATGCTGTCCATGATGAACACGAAGCCGGAACTTATTGATCAGGCTATTTTATATATGAAGATCTATTCCCTGGGAATGCCTGCAATGGCCGTATACAATTTCGGAAACGGCGTATTAAGTGCCATAGGCGATACGAAACGACCATTGATCTACCTTTCCATTGCAGGTGTGGTCAATGTTCTTCTGAATCTGTTTTTTGTTATTGTCTGTCATATGGCAGCCGCAGGCGTTGCAACAGCCAGCGCAATTTCTCTGTATATCTCTGCTTCTTTGGTGATGATCCATCTCCTCAGAAGAACCGATGACTGCAAAGTATCTCTGCGTAAGATCTGCCTGCACCCCAAGGCCTGCAAAGCAGTTCTTATGCTTGGTATCCCTACAGGTCTTCAGAACGGAATCTTTGCTATTGCAAACCTGTTTGTGCAGACTGGTGTCAACTCTTTTGATGCAGTGATGGTTTCCGGAAATGCAGCTGCCGCAAATGCTGACTCCCTGATCTATAATGTCATGTTTTCTTTTTATACTGCATGTGCAAGCTTTATCGGTCAGAACTGGGGTGCCGGTAATAAAAAACGAATGCTGAAATCTTATAGAGTCAGCCTTACATATGCCTTTATTTTCGGTGCAATCCTGGGTGGACTACTCCTTGTATTTGGCCCACAGTTTCTTTCTCTGTTCGCTACGGAACCAACAGTTATTGATGCTGGTATGCAGAGGATTCGTATTATGGCATTCAGCTATGCGTTTAGCTGTTTTATGGATGGCAGTATCGCCGCATCCCGAGGCATCGGAAAAAGTATTCCGCCTACCATTATCGTTATCCTGGGCTCCTGCGTATTTCGTATTGTCTGGATTTATACAGTATTTGCACATTTCCAGACGATTTCATCACTGTATCTTTTGTATATCTTCTCATGGGGAATTACAGGACTTGCAGAAACTCTGTTTTTTGTTGTAAGTTTTAAGAAAATATGGGCTGGAAAATAGTCACAGCCATTCTGTGATTTATATGCCAGGTGGATTCCGCAATTGACTGGAAAGAAAATCAGCTTACAAAACGGGTGAAATCTCAATCGGAATTGACCGAGCTGAAAGCGAGGGATACTTCTTGTCCGAGGGGCAAGAAGGTGGAACTAAAAATAATTAGAACAATCGAAATTTACAGGAGAAATATATATGGTTGGAAGAATTTATCATGTAGGACTAACGGTTTCTGATTTGGAACGCTCAATTGCATTCTACAGAGATGTCCTTGGGCTTGAGTTTCAAGGAGAGATTTTTATGGAAGGCGAAGAAACAGATAAAATGTTTCGTAGAGTAAATTGCAAAGCAAGGGTCGCTTATTTGAATGGCTCCAAGGCTGTTGAAGCACCGCCAGTTGAGCTGATTCAGTTTGTAAACAACGAAGTAAAGAAAGTTCCCTCTGATTTGTTTACAACATCTATCTCGGAAGTATGTTTCTACACAGATGATATTGATTCTGCTTACAAACATCTCGTAGATAATAATGTGGAGTGCTTGTCTGAACCGCAGTATTTCGATTTTAGAGCAGATGGATTTGGGGAAAGTAGAGCTTTTTATTTTAGAGACCCGGATGGAATCATTCTTGAGATGATGCAGCCGCTTTAATGAAAAATGGTAAGTACAGGAAAGCGGCAACTTTCAGTTTGTCTGGTTGTCCTTTGAGAGGGGAGAAATCCTTTTCTCAAAGGGCTTTTTCTATTTATACGGATATTCGCAAACTACAAGACAAAGCTAAAACTTCATATACTCTAAGCACAAGGAGGTTGAGGTTTGGCTATGAATAACAGTTTAGCAGAAGTACATCCGGAACTTGTTTCGGAGTGGTCGGAGAAAAACTTACCGCTTACACCCGATGACATTACTTTCGGTTCAAATAAAAAAGTATGGTGGAAAGGTACTTGTGGTCACGAATGGCAGACAAGCGTTAAGGCTCGTTTAAATGGAGAAAAATGCCCGATATGTTCCGGTGCGAGAGTGATTGCAGGTATTAACGATTTGGCGACATTAGAGCCGCTACTGGTAAAGCAGTGGTCGAAAAAGAATAAGATAAAACCGACAGAGGTTTCTATTGGTTCTCATAAGAAAGTAATTTGGAGATGTAAAAAAGGACACGAGTGGGAAGCTGCCGTTAAGAGCAGGACAATAAATAAAACAGGTTGCCCGTATTGCTCCCATAATAAAGTGTTGGCAGGATTTAATGACTTTGCAACGCTTCTGCCGGATATAGCTGCCGAGTGGTCGGACAGAAATTATCCGTTACTTCCAACTCAGGTTACGGTCTTTGCCAATCGTAAGGCGTGGTGGAAGTGTAAGGATTGCGGCAGAGAGTGGAACACCCTTATTTCTACCCGTTCCGGTGGGAGTAAATGCCCGTATTGCAGTGGGTACATATTCTCGAAAGGGTTTAATGATTTGCAGACAACACATCCTGAAATTCAGAAAAGTTGGCTATTGAGTCAGGAAGTGCCGATGAGAATTTAGAAATAATGAAAGCATATATGTGCAAGCAAAGAGGAATAAGGCTGATTAAGCTGCCGATGAAAGGCACAGAACTGGATTATGCCAATAATTTAAAGAAAGCTTTTCAGAGCGTACATATATTTATTTCTTCCGATACCGAGGAAGATGTGGAGATAATCAAAAATACATTTGAAAGATGGAGGGACAGCCAATGAGAGAGAAAACCTATCATCTATACTTAAATGAAGAAGAACGAAGCCGAGTGATACAATCGCTCATTGAACTGAAGAACAATTTAGCAGCCCAGGGACGATACACCGACGCAGGAGCTATTTCTGAATTTCCTGAAAACCCACCCTGTATATGAACACTGGTATCCGGTCTTTGCAGTAATGATAGGAACTGGACTTCGTGTGGGGGAAGTAACTGGATTGAGATGGTGTGATATTGATATGGAAAGTGGAATGATTGATGTTAATCATACTCTTGTATATTATGACCACAGAACCGAGGGAAGTAAAAGTGGCTGTTATTTCAATGTAAATACAACGAAGACTCCGGCGAGTATGAGGCAGGTTCCAATGCTCGGTTTTGTGAAAGAAGCATTTGAACATGAGAAACAGAAGCAGGAAGATTTAGGACTTCATTGCGAGGTCACGATTGACGGATATACAGATTTTATTTTCATCAATCGTTTTGGTCAGGCACAGCACCAAGCCACACTCAACAAAGCAATCCGAAGAATTATCCGTGATTGCAATGATGAGCAGTTTTTGCACAGTGATGAACCTGATGTGTTACTTCCTCATTTTAGCTGCCACTCGCTTAGACATACATTTACAACAAGAATGTGTGAAGCTGGAGTAAATATAAAGGTCATTCAAGACGCACTCGGACATTCAGATATTTCAACTACACTGAACATCTATGCTGATGTTACAAAAGAAATGAAAGCGGAAGAGTTCAAAGGATTGGATAGCTACTTTAAAGTATAATATTGGACTTCACATACAGAAAGAGAACATACAGAGTGTTGTGTGTTCTTTTTTTCGTTGGATAAAAAGAGAAATGCTTGAATGGGATATCTTTATGTATCTTTAAACGCCCAAATTAGAAATATTACTCTTCTTCACACTTCTTCAACTTCGAATAATAACTATCCGCAGTATAAAGCGCCGCCACCGGATTATGCCCCAATACACGGTCTTTCGTCACTGCTGTCGTAGTCAGTGCCTCGGAATATTTGTAAAACAGACTGTCATGCCCCACGCAAAGTCCGACCACAACATTCAGGTCCGTCTTCGCCTTGTTCAGAAGCTTTGCCTGCAGGATCGGATTACACATATTCACACCGACACCTTCGCAGCATTCCGGGATGCCGACCGATGTCTTCTTCTGTGTTCCGGCTTTACAGCCGACACCATACACCTCAAAGCCATGTCTGCGCAGGATATCTGCCAGGATACGGCTTTCTTTCAACAATCCGACACAGGTTGCGATCCCGATCTTTTTCGCATTAATCTTCTTTGCAAAATCCATGATTTCTTCGACACGGGTATGTTTGCAGTAATTCTCATACTCTACTTCAGCTGCAGCGATTGTTACTTTGCGGTTCTCGTCTTCATTGTAGCATTCCATAGCTTCATTTAGAACTTCTTCATCCATGTGTGTTGTCAGACAGAAATCTGGATAGGTTTTATCCATTTTGCTGCAGTTTTTTACTGCGCAGTCGATACAGGACATGTCTTCTTTTTTCATTTTTTCATTCTCCTTTTGTATACCTTGGTATCTACAGAGGCCTGCCACTGGCAGATTCTCTAGATTAAGCTTTACTTTGTAAAATATCCTCTATTTACTTCATAATAACAAATACTTATACTACAGACAATGGTTTTCCGTTTTTATTTTCTTATTTTTTGTAGTTCTTTTCTATGAGAAACGTTCCCCGATTCAGGGTTGATTTGTCATGAATTGTCGATTCTGATTTTTGAAAAATTATTGAAAATTATCTTTTTAAACTTGAAGATATATAACAGTCTCTCTGATAGACCATCATCTTTGGATTTATACTATCATGTATAGGTTATTTCGTCAATCAAAACATTTATCCACTTCCCTCATTTCAATCCCAGCTCTTTCAATACCTCAGCCGAATACCAGCTACATAAAAGCCAATAAACCATGCAACAGCGGTTCTTTTATTCGCCAGTATATGCAATTTCTATCTCATAGCCGCCGTTCTCATAGTAGGCGTGGGAAAAATAGTATCTTATTGTTATTTCTGAAATATAAAATTTGAATCATAAAACTTCTTTCCCTCTCAAATCCATTTTTACCAAACCAACTACTAACAATCCAATAAAAATTGCCGTGTCCACAAATAACAGTACAACAACACTTTTTACCACTCCGAAAGTAAAAAGTATGGAGAAGATTTCCACTGACAACACAATAAAACACATATAATTTGTCAAATACTCTGTTATAATTTCTCCATAATAATTGTTCATCTGCAATTTCGCATAGATAAAAGGTTTTAATAAATAACGGATTATGATACATATAACAGGACAAATAAAAATCCAGTTTTTATTAACTAGGGATGTTGCCACTCCTTTACTCCATTGTACTGGAATTTCTGTCGGCAACTTAGAATAAGACAAAGCCCCAATAATCAAACATAGTGCGGTAAGTATAGTCCAGGTAAGCATACTTCCCCATATATACAAAAAGCTGACGGAATCCAGTTTGAAAACAGTTCGATTATCTTTCCAATAGTCATGCAAATCTGTTACATATTGTTCTACCTGTAATTTTTCATAACTAATACTTTCTTCATCCGGCATTTTTTCGCACATGAGTTTCGCCTTATTCAAATCAGTAATCTGATTTTTTAATACTTCCTTATGCTTCTCAAGCATTTCCTGCAATGTTACTTTTTCGGATATAATACTTCGTATATCTTCAATAGAAATTCCCAATGTACGTAGATATGCAATCTTCTTTATATTTTCCACATCATTTTCAGAATAATCTCTATAACCATTACTTTCATTTCTCGAAGGCTCAATAAGTTTTTCCTTTTCATAAAAACGGATATTAGAACGGGATAAACCTGTTCGCTCTTCTACGTCTTTTATAGTCATATTATGCCCTCCTTTCGAGCAACTCTATTTTACTTAATAATAAGCTATAAACAAGGTTTACAGTCAAGCATTTATCAAAAAACTAAAGATGTACCGTTTCACCAAATAGACGGGACGTACTTCATTTGATAAAAAACTAAAAAAACAGCGATTTACATCAAACTTACATCAATTGATGCAGAAATCGGTGCAAGCAAGAAAAAATCGCATAATTAGTGCAATGAGTGGGCAATTCCAATAGGAGTTGTCCATTTTTAAAACAAACAGAAATACAAATCGAAACATTTCAATCAGTTCACCATGTTACTTTTATTTTGTGTTATACTGTTTTATAGGATTTTCTTGCCCTTGTATTTGCCCTTATCAGAGTTCGTAAACACTGGTGGGACGATATAACACAAGGGAAACAATAAGGGAAAGCTCACCTGCGACAAATCCAGTGTTTTCAAGGGTTTACAGAGAATTTAATAACAAAATATAACAGTTATTAAATCTCTTAAAACAGGTGAAATCTCAATCGGAAGTTATGGAGGTGAATTAGAAAATGTTTGATCTGATGAGTATTATAGTTCCAATCATTTTTATTATTGTGATTGGTATTATTGTTTTTTCTCTGGGGCAGGGAATTGTTACGTGGAATAGGAATAATCAGTCACCTAGATCAACCGTGTCAGCTGTTATTATTGCAAAGAGAGAAAATATTACACATCATCAACATGCAAATGCAGGGGATGCGAGTGGAGCACACGGATTCCATACTACAACAAACACAATGTATTATGTGACATTTCAGACAGAAAGCGGAGATAGAATGGAGTTTCAGGTGTCAGGAACAGAATATGGAATGCTTGCAGAAGGAGATACAGGAAGATTGACTTTTCAAGGAACGAGATACTTAGCGTTTGAAAGGTAACTTCAAGTTTTATTGCTCAGGAAATTGAGGAGTCATGCATTTGGCAAGGAGGGATCTATAAATGAAAACGTGTTGTTTAGTATGGGAAATTCCTGTAATAGAGGGAGAACATTATAATCCAATTATGAATGTCATTTATATGCAAAAAGCAAAGAAATTTTTGAATCAACTAAATCGATATTTTCAGGATGAGAATATGGATTGGAAGTGTGTTTTAGACCATTCAGCATGTACTTATAATGAGATTTTTTCCAGTGAACATCAAGCAGTTATTTTTGCTCCGGAAGCCAAAACAAGACAATGGTTATATAAAAAAGATTTTCAAAAAAAAGATAAAGATAAGTGATAATACAACTCGGGATTTGACAAAGGGATGTGATTGTATGAAGAAGAAAAGCATAAGTGTGATATGTGCTGTATTAGTAATTTCAGGTGTGGCAACAGTCCTTGTATTAACTGGAAATAGAGGAAATGTATCAAATGTTAATCGTGTTGTTGGTTACTCTGCACTCTATGGTGAAAATTCAATCAATGAAGCGTTTGATGTCATAGAGAAAAAATTTGCAAAAGATTTTAAAGGTTGCACACTTGCTGAACTTCGCTATGACGAGGATGTTGAAAACAGATTTGCAGAAGAAATTGAGAAGTATCACAAAGAGAATAACCAAGAACTTATTGTGGTATTATCAATCTTTGATACAGACGAAAAAGGTGGAGATGGTGGGTTCAATCCTAATGATACATACGCCAACTGGCAATGGTATTTAGTGAAAACAGCAGATAAAAAGAGTTGGGAAATAATCAATTGGGGTTATTAATCAACTTCCGGATTTCAATGCTTTGCAAATAGCATGATATGATACCTCTAAAGCAGACAGATTAAATATAAAAATCTGTTACTTTGGAGGTATTTTTAGTGGTTCATCAATGCTTTGATATCTGGGGCTGTATGGATTTTTTTCGATACAGCAGGAATAACATAAACAATAGAATTACTGGAAAAATAAGTCCGAATCCCATGCCAATCCTAATATTATTTCCGGCATTCTGGGTGATACGACCAACAATTCCAGGTCCAATGCTGCCACCTAAATCTCCTGCCATGGCAAGAAGAGAAAACATAGCCGTTCCACCTGTTGGAAAAGTTTTTGAGGAAATACTGATTGTTCCAGGCCACATGATTCCAACTGAAAATCCACATGCAATACAACCGATAAGACCGATAATCGGGCTGGATGACAAAGCGGCAAGTAGATAACAGACAACGCATAATATGCCTGAACCACCCATAAACTTCATTAAATCTAACTGTTCTCCATATTTTCCAAAAATTATACGGCTGATTCCCATTGTTACTGCAAACATACATGGACCTGCTAAATCTCCCAGGGCTTTTGACAATCCCAGTGCGGCTTCTGCATAAGCAGAAGCCCATTGAGCCATTGCAAGCTCAGAAGCTCCGGAACAGATCATCAGACATATTGCAACCCAGAAAAATGGTTTGGAAAACAGATTCTTAATTCCCATTCCGGAACCATTGTCAACTAGATGTTCAATGGGACAGGTCATGAAGTTATAAGTATTAACTGCAGGAATGATTGCCCATATTACGGCGAGCCATTTCCAGTTGTCTATTCCAAATATCAGGAAAAATAAGCTGGAAATCAAAATTGTCCCAACAGCTCCCCAACAGTAAAAGGAATGGAGCAGACTCATAGTTGCTTCTTTGTTTTCAAACGGACAGGCCTCGATAATAGGGCTGCAAAGTACTTCTATTAAACCACTTCCGATGGCATAAACAATAACACTACATATAATTCCAATAAAAGGATCAGGTAAAAAATCAGGTAAAAATGCCAGTCCAAGCAGACCCAGTGCAGAAAATATTTCTGATGTAACAATGCACACACGATATCCGATATGATCTACGAATTTGGCACAGAACAGGTCAACCAGAAGCTGTGTGAAAAAGAAGAAAGTGGATATCAGAGCAATATTACCGAGAGAAATATGGTAGTCACTGTGAAATTTCAAAAAAAGAAGCGGTGCGAAGTTTGCCGCAATAGCCTGTGTGATAAACCCCATATAACAGGCGATTTTTGTCTTATGGTAGTCTGTTTTTTTTATAGAATTTCTACATTTAAAAATCATAAGTATACCTCTTTTCTTTTTTTGCTTGATTATATAGCAAATATTAGATATATACATTGAATTAAATTGTAGAAATACTGTATAATATCGTAAAAAAGAAAGAATGTGATATGGAGATGGATTATAATAAAATATATAATAAGATACTTACAGACGAGGAGTTCATGGAAATTAAACAGCATGGAAGCAGTGACTATCCATTCCAGTATTATTATGATAATCTGGAATTGTTTGATTTTCATTGTATTGAGTGGCACTGGCACAGAGAATTTGAGTTTTTATATGTGGAGTCCGGAGAAGTTACATGCGGAATAGGAGAAAAACAGATTATATTGTCAGAAGGAGAAGCAATTTTTATTAATTCTAAAATATTGCACCGCTTTTACGCACCATCAGGTGGTATCATTCCTAACTTTGTATGTATGCCGGAATTTATTGCACCGGAGAACAGCCTGATCTATAAGAAATATATCTTGCCAATCATTTCATCGAATATATATTTCCAGCGTTTTCAGACTGATGAACTATGGCAGACAAAGATTATACAAACTATGATAAAAATAATGGAAATACAGGGAAATGAGAAAATAAGAGAACTTGCTACTTTGGCATTGATGCAGGATTTATGGCTGACTTTTTATGAAAATGTAAAGTTATCTGATAAAGGAGATGTACAGACAGTTGATGAAGTTGCACAGAAAAGAGTACAGTTAATCATGCAATATATACATGAAAACTATAATCATAATTTGTCTCTGGATGAAATTTCCTCGCATATAGGAATCAGTAAAAGTACTGCACTTAATTTGTTCCACCGGTTTTTACATACTACACCGGTTAATTATCTGATAGGATATCGACTTCAGGCAGCTTCCTGGTTATTGAAAAATACGAATAAAAAAGTAAAAACAATTGCCTATGAAAGTGGATTTCATAACGTTGATTATTTTTGCAGATTGTTTAAAAAACGTTATCATTTAACCCCATCAGAATATCGTTGCACATGTTTAAAATTGTTGTCGGCAGATCCGAGTCTTCAGACCCATAAATAAAGCCGATGCGGGATTTTTGAATCCT
Organism: Blautia sp. ZXY-1-C6; assembly: GCF_056339875.1. Taxonomy (NCBI): domain Bacteria; kingdom Bacillati; phylum Bacillota; class Clostridia; order Lachnospirales; family Lachnospiraceae; genus Blautia; species Blautia sp. ZXY-1-C6. Next base: position 4,915 of record NZ_JBWJVQ010000304.1, on the reverse strand, counting down.
GTATCGGCTTTGTTAATTTGCGAAGATTTTGAAAAATTTATTTTAATGATTCATCAGCGTTTTAATATCTTCTTCCGGTGTGGTGATAGGTGCAATACCATAATTTTCTACCAGATAGTTTAGAATATTAGGAGACAGGAACGCTGGAAGAGAAGGACCAAGACGGATGTTTTTGATACCTAAGTGTAAAAGTGTCAGCAGGATGCAGACTGCCTTCTGTTCATACCAGGAGAGAACGAAGGAAAGCGGAAGCTCATTTACAGAACATCCAAATGCATCCGCAAGTGCCACAGCAACCTGGATCGCACCATAAGCATCATTACACTGGCCCATATCCATCAGTCTTGGCAGACCACCGATTTCTCCCAGATCCAGATCATTGAAACGGAATTTTCCACATGCCAGGGTGAGAACAATACTGTCAGAAGGTGTCTGCTTCACGAATTCCGTATAATAGTTTCGACCTGGTTTGGCACCATCACAGCCGGCAACCAGGAAGAAATGGCGGATAGCGCCTGATTTTACTGCTTCTACTACAGTATTCGCATGGGAAAGAATAGCTGCATGCCCGAAACCGGTTGTTACTTTCGTACCGCCGTTGATGCCTGTGCGTGTCTGATCTTCTTTGTAACCACCCAGTTCCAGTGCTTTTTCAATAACCGGTGTGAAATCTTTCTTCTCGTCGATATGAACAGCGCCTGGGAAAGCAACCACTTCTGTTGTAAATACTCTGTCAGCATAACTGCTTTTTGGCGGCATCAGACAGTTGGTGGTGTAAAGGATCGGAGCCGGAAGATGATCAAACTCTTTCTGCTGATTCTGCCATGCAGTTCCGAAATTTCCTTTTAAGTGAGAGAATTTCTTTAAGAGTGGATAGGCATGGGCAGGGAGCATTTCACCGTGGGTATAGATGTTGATTCCTTTTCCTTCTGTCTGTTCAAGTAAAAGCTGCAGATCCTTCAGATCATGACCGGTTACTACAATAAATGGTCCTTTTTCTACGGTAAGTGTAACTGCAGTCGGTTCCGGTGTTCCATAGGTTTTGGTATTTGCCTTGTCAAGAAGTGCCATACATTTCAGATTGATTTCCCCTACTTTCAGTACAGTAGGAAGCAGTGTATCCATACTTTCTTCATAACCAATCTTAAATAATGCTTCGCAGAAGAAACGGTTTACTTCGGCATCTTCATAATTCAGAACATTTGCATGATAAGCATAAGCTGCCATTCCGCGAATCCCGAAAAGAATAAGGGACTTCAGGGAGCGGATATCTTCATCTGCATTCCACAGCTGCTGCATGTCATATTCGTCTGATTTACCGCAAGGTGACTGACATTTACTGCAGCCAGGAACCAGTCTTTCTTTTTCTGCTCTGACTTTTTGTATCATATTTTCGATTGCTGCATCGTCAAAACTCACATTTGTAACGGTAGTAAACAGTCCTTCAATTATGACTTGACTGGTACTTTTGGAAATAGCTGCTGCGCTATCGACAGCCCTTGCCAGACCGATCAACGCACCTGTCAGCTCATCCTGTAATTTGGCAGTGCCTGCCTTTTTTCCGCAGACACCTGCATTTCCTGTGCAGCCGGTGCATCCCACTGTCTGTTCACACTGATAACAAAACATTTTTTTATCCATTGTCGTATCCTCCTTTATTCTATAATATTTCCATCAATACCTATGGTTATAACCTGCCAGGGAATGAATTTTCCACTATTCTGAAGTGCTTTTCTGGTTGCCATCTCAAGTCCGCCACAGCATGGAACTTCCATTCTTACAATCGTCACACTTTGAATATCGTTATTTTGGATTATTGCAGTCAGTTTCTCGCTATAATCCACCTGATCCAATTTAGGACAGCCGATTAATGTTACCTTATTTCGGATAAAATCCTGATGAAAGCCTGCGTAAGCGTAAGCAGTACAATCGGCTGCGATTAAAAGCTTTGCGCCGTTAAAATATGGGGCACTGACAGGTGCCAGCTTAATCTGTACCGGCCAGTTCTGAAGATTGGATACCTGACCTGTGGTTGAAGATGGTTTTTCTGATTTGGGTATTTCTGATCGCTGAATCTGCATGCTTTTAGACCCAGGACAGCCGGCATGAGCAGTTATTGCCTGATTTTTGGCAAATATTTTTTTCTGTGCTTCTTTCACAGCCGCTTCATCATATTCAGGTGCTTCCCGTTCCTCAAAGGAAATGGCACCTGTGGGACACTCCGGGAGGCAATCCCCCAGTCCGTCACAGAAATGTTCTCTCACCAATTCTGCTTTTCCATTAATGATATCAATGGCACCTTCGTGGCAGGCATCTGCACAGGCGCCGCAACCATTGCATTTTTCTTTATCGATTCGAATAATCTTTCTTATCATTTTACCTCCGTCAATAGATTTAACTTTTGTTTCTGTCAGCATTATAGTATGATAAATACAACTTGTATGTTTGATTTCCAACAAGGAGGAATGATTTTGAAAAAATATTTACCCATTCTAAAAAACAGTCCATTCTTTACAGGCCTTACTGATAACGAGATATTATCTATACTGCATTGTGTAAAAGCAACAGCAGTTTCCCAAAAACGAGATTCTTATATTTTCAGAGCAGGAGATTCTACCGAGGTAATGGGACTTGTGGTGTCCGGCTGTGTTCTTGTTATTCAGGAAGACCTTTGGGGGCATCGGAATATTCTGTCGAAATGTCATACCGGTGATTTCTTTGGTGAGCCATATGCAGCAAGCCCGGGAGCTGTTCTGAATGTCAGTGTGGTGGCAGATACGGATTGTGAGATTATTCTGCTAAATGTCCAAAGGCTTCTGATTTCCTGCCCGACTGCATGCGAACACCATCAGAAGCTGATCCGCAACCTGGTCAGTGTCCTGGCAAATAAGATACTAATCCTGAACGACAAAATCACACATGTGGGCAAGCGAACGACAAGGGACAAACTATTGTCCTATCTGTCGGCAGAGTCTATCAGTCATTCGTCGTTATCTTTTGATATTCCCTTTGACCGGCAGCAGTTGGCAGATTATCTGTGCATTGACCGTGCGGCAATGTCTACGGAGATATCAAAGTTACAGAAAGAAGGTTATATAAAAACAAATAGAAATCATTTTGAATTAACTGTTTGTAATAATTCGGATTCTGAAATAAAAATGTGATATCCATCATGAAAAATTGTGTATTACAGTTATGTCAAGCGGATATTCGCAATTGAAGCGTTACTGTTCACTCCGTTCTCAGTAACGTTTATATAGTATTAAAAACTATATAAACTGGTTTCTCTTTGACAAGAATAAATATTGTGATATACTTTGAATATCAAAATATTTAAAATACAAACAAAATAACAGGAGAAGAATCACAATGAAGAATTTCAAAATAGGAGATAAAATCACAAGAGTTCCATTGATCCAGGGGGGAATGGGAGTTGGGATCAGTCTTGGCAGACTTGCAGGTTCTGTTGCGAAAGCAGGAGGAGTTGGTATTATTTCCACTGCACAGATTGGTTACAGGGAAGAAGACTTCGACAGAAATCCGGCAGCAGCCAACGAACGCGCCATTGCCGGTGAAATGAAAAAAGCCCGTGAGATTTCAGGAGATGGAATTATAGGATACAATATTATGGTTGCACTGAAAGAATATGCATCTCACGTAAAGGCTGCAGTAAAAGCCGGTGCAGACATCATTATCTCCGGTGCGGGGCTTCCCACAGAGCTTCCGGAACTGGTAAAAGGAAGTCTGACAAAGATTGCCCCTATCGTATCTACAGAAAAATCTGCAAAAGTAATCCTGAAATACTGGGACAGAAAATACAAAAGAACTGCAGATCTGGTAGTGATCGAAGGTCCTCAGGCAGGCGGACACCTTGGCTTTCATAAAGAAGAACTGGAGAAATATACTGAAGAATCCTACAGTGAAGAAATAAAGAAAATCATCACAACAGTAAAAAGTTACGCAGAGAAATATGGGACAGAAATTCCAGTGATCGTAGCAGGTGGTATCTATAACAGAGAAGATGTTCGAAAAGTGGATAATCTGGGTGCTGACGGCATTCAGGTAGCTACCCGCTTTATCACAACGGAAGAATGTGATGCAGACATCCGCTATAAAGAAGCTCATTTAAAAGCAAAAGAATCCGACATTGCCATTGTAAAAAGCCCGGTAGGAATGCCAGGTCGTGCCATTATGAACAAATTCATGACCCGTGTCATGAACGGCGAACAGATTCCACACAGTCCCTGTCATGGATGTCTTGTAAAATGTAGCCCCAAAGAAATACCTTACTGTATTACTGACGGACTGATCAATGCAGTAAAAGGGAATGTAGATGAGGGACTTCTCTTCTGTGGTGCAAAAGCATGGAAAGCAGAGCATTTACAGACAGTACAGGAAGTGATTAATGACTTGTTTTAATCAATCAAGCAGCGAAGCGGATTGTGAATATCCGTTTGACTATAGAAATGCATGATTTAAGGGGTGAACGTTTTGTAATGTTCACCCCTTATTATGGATTTGTACAGTATTTAATTCTGAATTTCTGCCAGTGCCTTTTTAAACTGAAATGTAAATAAAACAGAGGTAAAAATCACAGCAGTAATATCTGCAATGGGTTCTGCCATATATACGCCTGTTGTTGAATCAGATATCATATGAGGCATAATATAGATCAGCGGGATCAGCAGTACAAACTTACGGACAACAGCAACAATAATAGAGTTTACTGCCTTTCCAAGGGAGGTAAAGGTCATCTGACAGGCAATCTGGATACCGAAGAGGAACAGACCACCCAGATAGATTTTCAGCATTGGTGCAGTAAATTCGATAAGACTTGTATCTGCCGTAAAAATGCTTACAAATACTCTGGGAACAAGCTGTACAGCAGCCCAGAGGAGTACAGAATATGACAGAC
>NZ_JBWJVQ010000303.1:0-32400 GCF_056339875.1 Blautia sp. ZXY-1-C6 | reverse complement strand
CCTGGATGTTGTAAAGAAGACGGCATATGGTGTGGACTTTGTTCTCTGGGGACTGGAAAATCAGGCAAAGATCCACTATGCGATGCCGCTGCGCCATATGGTTGGAGATGCATTTTCTTACATGAAAGAATATGATGAGATTGCAGCAGTAAATAAGAAAAACGGGGATTTCCATTCAGCGGATGAATTCCTGTCAGGTTTTAAGAAGACCGACCGGCTGCATCCGGTGATTAGTCTGTGTGTATATTATGGAGAAAGTGAATGGGATGGTCCGTTTTCCCTGAAGGATATGCTGGAGATCCCCGAAAAGATAGAATCACTGGTATCTGATTACCGTATGAACCTGGTACAGGTAAGATCAAGTGGAGAACTATGTTTCAGCGATCCGGACGTAAATATGGTGTTTGACGTGAGCCGCTTGATCTATGCCAGGGATTATACGAAGATCAATGAAGTTTACAGGGATCATAATATTCCGGCAGATCTTGGACTTGTGATAGGAGCCATTACAGAATCACAGAAACTGATTGACCATGCTTTGGAATCGGAGCAGAAAGGGGGACAGATCAATATGTGTAATGCATTGGAAGAGTTAAGACAGGAAGGTGTTGAAGAAGGTCGACAGGAAGGTCGACAGGAAGGCCGTCAGGAAGGCAGATGGGAAGGTATCCTTGAAGGCATTCGTGCGACTGTAAGGACCTGCAGGAATTTTAATATAAGTGAGACAGATACAGTCAGAAACATCATGAATGAATTTTCCCTGTCACAGGAAGAGGCTGTTAATTATGTAAAAAAATACTGGTAAATGGAAAACTCTATCAGGAAGAGCCTTAACAATGCGTAAAAAGTTTTCAGCCATATCAGAGAGATATGGCTGAAGATGTTTTTTCTTCGTTTCCGAAGATGTGAAAGCGAGAAGAACTATCGGCCGGAGTCTGCTTTTGCCTGTTGTATCTGCCACGTTCTATATGCAAAATACCGCATATAAAGGCACGATCTGATAAGCTTCTTTTTGCCTGAAGTCTTCGGCAGAGATTAAATACATTTGCGTGGGTGCAGGAGAGAGAGAAGATTTATTCAGCTGCATAAGGTTCCTGCATTTCTGATGTGGGGTGGTGCGGTAGTCTATGGCAATAAAATGACTGTTTTTGGACAGTAAAAAGGGAACTTCCGCCTGGTTGCCGCTGGACCAGTAGGAGAGGGCATAGCCATTCCGGATAAAGTGCTGTGCCAGAAAGGTTTCGATACAGGCTGTACCGGCGGTGGTTTCTTCTCCTGACAGAAGCTGGAAGGCAGGGATTTTCAGTATGCATGAGCATAATCCGGTGTCAACAGGATACAGATGTAAGGAGCTTTTGCTAGGTGTCAGGTACCAGCAGGAGCTTCTTTTCTTTTTTGTATTCCATAATGGCAGCAGGCATTCCGCCGATGATCAGATAGAGACGGAACTGTGACAGGGCTTTTTCGTGGAGTTTCTTTCCCATTGAGCTGAAATCGGAGAAATGATTGCGGATTTCTCTTGTAAGGGCAAACTCAGCATTGGCCCACAGAAATTCTTCAAAATCCAGTGGATACAGAGTCAGGATATCAAAGTCGTGGACGGAGAAAGAATCAGAGTTAACCACACCTTTATAGATAGAGGCAATGTTAAATATCTGCATTGTGTTTGCGCAGCTGGAACGTGAGACTATTCAGAAGCGTGTCAGCGACGCATATTATTCCAGAAGTCAGAAAGGTTTTCGCATGGGCGGCAAGCCTCCTTATGGTTATCGGCTTGAGGAGATCCTGATGGAAGGAATCCATACAAAGAAGCTTGTGGAAGAACCCGGGGAAGCGGCAATTGTGCGGGAAATTTTTGATATGTACGAACAACCGGACACTTCTTATGGGGATATCACCAGATATTATGCGGAAAAGGGAGTGCAGTTCTACGGAAAGGAACTGATACGTTCCATGCTGGCCCAGCTTTTGAGAAATCCGGTATATGTGCGGGCTGATATGGATGTGTACCGTTTTTTCAGGAGCCATGGAACCAATATAGTAAGCAGTCCGGAGCAGTTTGACGGGATTCATGGATGTTATCTTTATCAGGGGCGGGATGCGCAGACAGATAAGCTGCAGAATCTTAAGGGTCATATGCTGGTGGTGGCACCTCATGAAGGGCTTGTGTCTTCGGAGCAGTGGCTGAACTGCAGGATCAAGCTTATGAGAAATAAAACGATTCAGGCCAATAGGAAAGCTGTGAATACATGGCTGGCAGGGAAAGTGAAATGTGGCAATTGCGGATACGCACTTATGAGTATTAAAATACAGTCCGGTAAACAGTACCTGAGATGTACGAAGCGTCTGAACAACAAAGCCTGCCCGGGGTGCGGGAAGGTTTATACTGAAGATGTGGAGAATTATGTATATAAAGAGATGGTACGTAAGCTGCGTGAAGGACAGTCTCCTGCCACTTATACGAAGTTAAATGAAAATCCGCAGGTAAAGCAGATTTACAGGGAGATTGAGGAAATGGAAAAGGAGATTTCTCTGCTTGTGGATTCTCTGGCAGGTGCCGGAGAAACACTGACAGATTATATCAATCAGAGAGTGGAAGAAATAGACCAGATGCATCAGTTAAAGCTGGAGAAATTATCGGTGCTTGCGGAGAATCATGCGACACCGGAGCAGATGGAAAAGGTAGCATCTAATATAAGTCTGTGGGGAGAGATTGATTTTGAGGAGAAGAGGTTTACAGTTGATAAGATGATCAGGTCACTTAAGGTATTTCCCGGATTAGTCCAGATACAATGGAAATTCTGATATATAACAGTCCGGCAGAGCGTAAATTTTTGTCTTTACGCTCTGCCGGACTGGTGATAGTCTTATTATTTTTCGGTCAGTGGTTTGTTCTTTATAAGCATTTCGCGAATTACGTTTTGCGTATATTCTCCGACATGCCTCTTATCTTCTTTGCTCAGTTCATCCGGATAGATTGGCTTACCGTATTCTACTACAACTTTTGCAGGAGATATCTTCGGGAAGTGTGCCTCGAAAATGTTGGCTGAATTGCTGATCGCAATTGGGATGATCGGGCAATTGGCCTTGGTAGCGATTTTAAAGCTTCCTTCATGGAAGGGAAGCATGTCCAGCTCATCTTTATTTCTGTTTCGGGTTCCTTCCGGGAAAATACAGATGGAAATTCCGGATTTTACTTTGTCTACTGCGGTCAGGATCGTTTTGAGTCCCTGTTTGATGTCTTTCCTGTCAAGGAAGAGACAGTGGAGATAACGCATCCATGTGGAAAGAAGAGGAATTTTCTCCATCTCTTTTTTGGCAATGTAGCCTGTACGGATCGGACAGCGGGAGTAAGTAAGAAGTATGTCGAAGTAGCTTCTGTGGTTGCCGATATAAAGTACAGGTGTGTCCTTTGGCACATTTTCTTCTCCGATCACAGTAATCTTTGCACCGGTGATCTTAAGGATAAATCGGAATACTGCCTGGATGATCCTAAGGGAGCTGATATCCTTCTTTTCAGGAGAAAATCTGCCGATGATCCATTCGACCAGCAGGATGGGGATGGACAGGATCAGGTATCCGATCACAACAATACAGACTAGGATAAATCGTATCATTCGTTAATTCCTTTCCGGGCATTATATAATGCTGATGCCCATATATAAGTATAGAAGTTATTATAAGGAATTATGAGATATCCTGCAAGAAATAAATCATAGTATAATGATTTTTTGGCATTAAATAAAGCACTCAGGACAGGATTCTTTCCTGCAGAAAAGCAGTTACTGTCGGATATATAGCATAGAGTATGGTAATAACAGGGCTGTATCCGGCATAGAATATTTAGCGAAGAATGAGCAGGGGTGCATTATGGGCAAAAGGACAGGAGGACTGCTCTGTGTGTTGCTGTTGGCTCTTTTGCCGGCGGGCTGTCAGTTTATCAGGATTGAGGAGGGCGAACGTACACCTCTGGAATATACGATCGTAAAGCAGGAGGAAATTCCGGAAGAGATTTCAGAACTGATGGAACAGAAGAAAAAGAAAGTATTTCAGATGACCTATCAGGTGGGAGATATAAGGTATCTGATGAAGGGATATGGAGAGCAGCTTACAGGAGGGTACAGTATTCAGGTGGAGGAGGTTTCCGAATCAGAGAACGCAGTATTCTGCAAGACAAGGCTGATAGGTCCGGAGAAAGCGGATGCAGGCAGTGAACCGTCTTATCCCTGTATTGTCCTGAAAATCAGAGAAACAGAGAAACCGATAGAATTTTTGGGTTTTATCATAAAGTAAACAGAGAAAGGAAGGAAGCAGGTTGGAATTAAAAAAAGAAAGTATTCAGATGCTGCGTATCAAAAATAAAGCGGCAGCGCAGGCGACTTTTGACGAGGACTATAATGTGTCCGATGTGAAACCGGATATCGGGAGACTGGTGCAGAGCAAAGCGGATGTTTCCATGGAGGAAGTGAGGCTGAGTGAAGGAAGAGCGCTTCTTAAAGGGACATTAAATGCAGATTTGCTTTATGTGGGGGAAAAAGAGGGCAGGATTTACAGCCTTTCTGCGAAGCTTCCGCTGGATGAGATGATTAATCTGGAGGGAATCGAAGGGGGAGATAAGCTGTGTCTGAAATGGGAGATTGAGGATCTCAGTGTTCATATGATCCATTCCAGAAAACTGAATATTAAAGCAATTGTAACTTTTTATGCAGTGGTAGATGAACTGGCAGTCGTTGAACTTCCGGTTTCCGCAGAGGATCAGGAAGTCTCTGTGAAAACGGAGAAAGTCCGGCTTATGAGTCTTCGTGTACATAAAAAAGATACTCTGCGCATTAAGGATGATATTACTCTTGCGTCAAACAGACCTAATGTAGAAAACCTTTTGTGGTATATGGCTGAACCGAGGAATCTGGATCTGCGGCCGGGAGAGAACAAACTCCGGGTGAAAGGAGAGCTTGCAGTTTTTCTTCTGTATACAGGGTATGAAGAGGAGAATCCACCTCAGTGGCTGGAGTATACCATGCCTTTTTCCAATGAGATGGAATGCAGTGGCTGTATGGAAGATCTGATCCCACATATTGAGGTGTCTCTTCTTCATCAGGGGATAGAGGTAAAGCCTGATCCGGATGGTGAAGAACGTATCCTGCAGGTGGATGTGGTACTGGAATTAAATATGAAAATGTACAGGGAAGAGGAGCATGAACTTCTTCTTGATGCATACAGCCCACACAAAGAATGTGTTCTTCATCGGAAAAAGGAAATGTTGGAAAGTCTTCTGGTACGGAATTTTTCCAGGTGTCGTCTGACAGACCGGATAGAAGTTAAGGAGAGTCAGGGAAAAGTTTTGCAGCTTTGCCACAGCAGCGGTAAGGTAAAAGTAGATAAGACCAGGATTACGGATAAGGGAATTGTGGCAGAAGGAATTGTGGCACTCAAGATCCTGTATATTATTGGAAATGATGAAATGCCGTTTTATTCTATGGATGCCATGCTTCCGTTTACCCATCTGATCGAGGCAGAAGAGATCGGGAAGGATTGCACATATTTACTTCAGGCTGACCTTGAACAGCTTTCCACTGCAATGGCAGATGGGGATGAGATTGAAGTCAAGGCGGCGGTGGGACTGAATGTGCTTGTGTTCAGACAGTGGGAAGAGCAGCTTATTGAATCTGTGGAAGAACAGCCACTGGATCGTAAGAAACTGGAAAGTATGCCGGGAATTACGGTCTATATTGTAAAGGCCGGAGATACCCTGTGGGATATTGCAAAGAAATTTTATACAACTGTGGATGAGATTTCGGGTGTGAACAGTCTTACGGAAAAAGAGGTAAAGCCGGGGCAGTCGTTAATTCTTGTCAGGCAGGGATGATAATGAAAAAAATTTCCGGAAAAAATGAAAACTCCTATATTGAAAACTAAAAAAAAATGATTTAAAATATGCGCAAAGAGTTTTATTGTATACAAAGTACAAATATAATTGCGAAAGTACAGTTATATACGGATGATATTGTTGGAAACGGAGGATTTTATGCGTTTACGTGCATTGGCGAAGATAAATCTGGGACTGGATATTCTCAGAAAGAGAGAGGATGGCTATCATGAAGTCCGGATGATCATGCAGACGATACAGATGTATGATGTTCTGGAGATGAAGAGGGTGAGGAAGCCGGGGATTTCCCTGTCTGTCAATTATTCCTATATTCCGAATGATGAACGAAATCTGGTGTATAAGGCGGCGAAGCTTCTGATGGATGAATTTCAGGTTAAGGGTGGTGTGGATATCCATCTTGAGAAATTTATTCCTGTGGCAGCAGGTATGGCAGGCGGAAGCTCGGATGCGGCAGCTGCACTGGTGGGGATCAACCGGCTTTTTAAACTGGGACTGAGCCAGAAGGAGCTGATGGATCGTGCTGTGAATATCGGGGCAGATGTTCCGTACTGTGTGATGAGAGGAACTGCCCTGGCAGAGGGGATCGGGGAGAAATTGACCAGGATCACTCAGGTGCCGGACTGTTTTGTACTGATCGGTAAGCCCGGAATCAATGTTTCCACCAAAGCTGCCTATGAGAGCCTTCAGCTGGATAAGATTTCTTCTCATCCGGATATTGACGGGATGATAGGAGATATAGAACGTGGAGATCTTCTGGCAATGACACAGAAGATGGGAAATGTTTTTGAGCCGGGAATTATAGAGAAATATCCTGTAATTGGCGAAATCAAAGCACTGATGGAGAGTCATGGTGCGTTAAAGGCGATGATGAGTGGAAGTGGTCCTACAGTGTTCGGAATTTTTGATGATCGTGAGAAGATGGAGGCGGCAGCAGAGGTTCTCAGAGAGAGCCGGCTGGCGAAGACGGTTTTTGCCACAGAAGTAACGAAAGCAGGAGGGAATACAAATGACAAGTGATTTTTCAGTAAATATGAATGAATATCTTCCATTAAGGGATGTGGTTTTTAATACGCTGCGTCAGGCAATCCTGAAGGGCGAACTGAAACCTGGTGAGAGACTGATGGAGATTGCGCTGGCAGAGAGACTTGGCGTGAGCAGAACTCCTATCAGAGAGGCAATGCGTAAGCTGGAGCAGGAAGGTCTGGTAGTGATGATCCCGAGACGTGGTGCCCAGGTTGCCAATATCACAGAGAAGGATCTGAATGATGTTCTGGAGGTTCGTATTGCTCTTGAGAATGTAGCTATTGAGAAAGCATGTGCCCGTATGACTGAAGAAGAAATGAGGAGACTCTGGCTTGCTGCCAAGGAGTTTGAACATACGATCGCAGAGGGAAATCTTGTTAAGCTTGCGGAGGCTGACGTTGCATTCCATGAGGTTATTTATCAGGCTTCTGATAATAAGAGGCTGATCCAGGTACTCAATAATATGCGTGAGCAGATTTATCGTTATCGTGTAGAATATCTGAAAGAAGGTGAAACACGAGATGTTCTGGTGAAGGAACATGAGGAACTGACAAAGGCGATCAGAGAGCGTGACGTAGAACGCGCGAAACAGCTTTCTTTCCAGCATATCGAGAATCAGAGAATGGCTATCATGCGTTCTATTGAGGCTGAGGATGCAGAACGTGAACGTGCAGAGAAAGAGAAATCCAGGGGACACAGATAAGAATGGTATAATATCTGAATATCGGGAAATTCTAAGAGAGGCGGGATGCCTCTCTTTTTTTGCGCATCCATGTATTTAAGTGGGTTTAGGAATATTGCCGACTGGCAACAGATCTGTCTGGTACATCGAAAACGATGTACCGGTATGAAACGAGGTGGGAAATTATTGAAGAAACTGGAAGAATCCCGGAAAGTATCTGCAAATCTGAGGGAGAATGAGAAATATCTGCGAAGCAGGCTGGAAAATTGCAGTGACATTCTGATCCGTCCCATGCGGCTGGGAGATAAACATAAGGTGGACTGCCTTATGGTCTATATAGAAGTTGCGGTTTCCAACATGATGCTGGATGATTCTGCTCTTGGAAAGATGATCAATCATTTCTGGGAGATTTCGCCGGAGGATATTCAGGAATTTGTCAGGCATAACAGTCTTGGGATCGCAGATGTAAAGAAACTGGAGAATCTTGACGAGTCCATAGATGCCATGCTTGCAGGGAATGCAGTGTTTTTCATAGATGGATATGACAAGGCGATGAAAATCTCCAGCAAAGGTTATCCATCCACAGGTGTGATGGAGGCAGAATCGGAAAAGGTGCTGCGGGGTTCCAGGGAAGGATTTTCGGACAGTGTGAAAAGTAACAGTGCACTGGTAAGAAAAAGGCTTCGTGATACCAGACTCAAGGTGGAAGAATATAAAATCGGTGTGCGCTCTCATACCTTAACGCAGGTGTTATACATGGATGACCTGGTACATGAGGGACTTCTGGAAGAAGTGAAGGAACGGCTGGAAGAATTTCAGATTGACGGAATCCTTGACAGCGGTATGCTTGAACAGCTGACAGAAGATGTGTGGTATTCTCCTTTTCCTCAGTATCAGACAACGGAACGTCCGGATCGTGCTGTGCAGGAAATCCTGAAAGGTAAGGTTGTGATTCTGTGTGATAATTCTCCGGAAGCATTGATCCTTCCGGGAAATTTTAGCAGTTTCATGGAGAGCAGCGAGGACTGGTATCACAGGTTCGAGATGGCTTCCTTTCTCAGAATACTGCGATATTTGGCTGTGATCATGGCGACTGTTCTGCCGGGACTTTACCTGGCAGTGATACGTTTCCATACACAGATTCTGCCATCTGCACTGATACTGTCTTTTGCGGAGGCGAGGGAAGGAGTGCCCTTTTCCAGTGTGGTGGAACTGATTTTTCTGGAACTGGCTTTTGAACTGATTCGGGAGGCTGGGGTGAGAGTTCCGGGATCTCTGGGAAATGCTATTGGCATTGTTGGCGGACTGGTGATCGGACAGGCAGCGGTAGAGGCAAATCTTGTGAGTCCGATCGTGGTGATGATCGTGGCGTTGACTGCGCTTGGCTCTATGACTGTTCCAAATGAAGAGTTTGCAGCAGCATTTCGGCTGGTGAAGTATGGGTTTCTGATCCTGGGAGGTTATCTGGGAATTTACGGAATCGTGCTGGGAGTATATCTGGTTATAGGGCACCTGGCAGGCCTGATAAGTTTTGGTATTCCTTACCTGGTTCCTTTTATAAAGAAAGAACAGAAGGGCAGCAGAGGAGAAGGGGTTCTGAGAGTTCCGCTGCGCAAGAGGGTATTACGACCGCTTTATGCAAGAGAGGAGCAGAAGATCCGTTTGAAGAGAAAGGAGTCCGGTTCATGAGATTTGCAGAGAATAACAGAATTTCCCACAGGCAGCTGTACAGGCAGATGATACTGGCATTACTGGCACCATTTATGCTCTGCGTTTTCGGAAAGGGTGGAATGAACGGAATCAGTGCAGTGGCGGGAATGATTTTTGCGCTGATATTGCTTGGGTTTTATGTAATCTGGCTGATACGGCTGACACCTTCATTTGAAGATCCGGTAAAGTCTGCAGGTGCTTTTGCGGGAAGGCTGATCGGGATTTTTTTTCTGATCTATGTGTTGATGGCGGGAGGATATCTGCTGGCACTTCTCAGGAGGCTGGTTCCTGTAAAGCTGATCACAGGAGTATCCGGCCGATGGATCGCATTCTGGGCGGTTCTGGTATGTTCTGTCGGAACCTGCAAAGGTGTACAGAGAAGAGGAAGAATGGCGGAAGTATCAGGTGGTCTGCTTCTTGGCGGGATTATGATAATGATGATACTTTGTGTGCCACAGGCAAAAACGGAATATCTCGTGGGAGGAATCCGGTGGGAGGAGCTTACAGTGAGAAATGTCCGTCAGTCTTTTTATGGAACTCTGTGTGCCTTTTCGCCGGTGGCATTGCTGCCATTTCTGTTGGGAAATGTGGAGAAATACGGAAGTGCGGGAAAGACGGTGGCAGGAGGGATCCTGACACTTGGCGGGATTCTTATTGGAATGGAGCTTCTGCTTCCGGCAGTTCTGGGATATGACAGGGTAGCGGCGGAAAGTTATCCGGTCCTGCCTCTGCTGGCAGGCGCAGATCTTCCGGGAAATGTACTGGCCAGATTTGACATCCTGTGGATGGGATTTCTGCTTTACAGCCTGCTTTTTGCAATAGGGAGTCTGCTGTATTATGGAAATCAGATTATCGGGAAATCTCATCCTGGTAGGGGGAGGTTCTGGCTTCCGGCACTGGTTTTCCTGATTTCGCTTCTGGAAGAAGAGGGAAAAGGAATACTGGATTATTTTGGATGGTGTTTGGCGCATATTTTCGTCCCGGGAATTCTCATCTGTCAGTTTTATATGTTTATCAGAGGAAAGGGACACCGCAGGAAGCAGAGGAAAAGGGCTGTCAGTGTGGTGACCGGGATTTTGTCAGTCAGTCTTTTTATGAGCGGATGTGGTGCGGCTGTGGAACCGGAGAAGAGAATGTATCCTATGGCACTTGGCGTGGATGCCTCAGAAGAAGGAATCTGTCTTACCTATGGGATGCCGGATCTTTCTGAGAGTACGGGGCAGGGAAAAGAGGAAGAAGATGGCGGTTCCCGGGTTCTGCAGATCAGTGGTGCTGATTTCACCCGGATTGAAAAAATGTATGATCAGTCACAGGAAAAACTTCTTGATATGGGGCATCTGCAGGTTCTGGTCATGGGGAGAACACTGGTGGAGGACGGAAGATGGAGAATGGTGCTGGATTATCTGAAACAGGAGATTTTTGTGGGGGAAGATCTTTATGTGTTTGAAGCGGAGGACGCAGGGGAGATCCTGAACTGGCATGGAGAGGATAATTCATCAGCAGGAGAATATATTACAGGACTGATCCGAAACAGAATGTCAGGAGGAAATATTACGGCTGTGACACTCAGAGAGCTTTTCTATGAAAAATATAAAGAAGATAAAATCCTGCGACTTCCGATTGTGAAGATCAGAAATGGAAGTCTGGAAGTGGAAGTATAAATCAGGAAAATATTGGCATAATCCAAATATTAAAGTGCTGTCTGGAAATTTCATATAAAATAAGAAAATATATAGGAAAATAACAAAGGCAGATATGGTAACTGATAAGATATAACAGGAGAGAGGGACAATGATGAATAAAAAGAGTAAGAACAAAAAATTAAGAAGAAAACTGTCGTTTGTTCTGTTCGTGGCAGCTGTTGGTGTTCTTATGATGAGAGCAATGCCGGGAATGTCCGGGAAGATAGCAAAAATCGCTGAAAGACGACAGGAACAGACTGCAGTTACTGCATGGTGGGGGACATTGTACCCGAAATTCTGCTTCTCGCAGTTCCCTGAGGAAAATAAAGGACAGAAAGATGACATAAAGATATCCTTCTGGCTTGCACAGGCTCTTGATTGGTGATAGAATAGTGAGACAATCAATAGAGATGGAGAATAGAAATCAATGAAAATAGACAGAGAGGCACCGATAGGAGTATTTGATTCCGGTGTGGGAGGGCTGACTGTTGCGCGTGAGATCATGCGTAATCTTCCTTCAGAAAAAATCGTATATTTTGGTGATACGGCGAGAGTGCCTTACGGAAGTAAATCGAAAGAAACTATCATCCGGTATTCCCGGCAGATCATTCGTTTTCTTCAGCAGCAGCAGGTAAAGGCGATTGTGGTTGCATGTAATACAGCCAGCGCTTTTGCCCTGGATGCAGTGAGGGATGAGTTTGACATTCCTATCATTGGCGTGATAGAACCGGGTGCGAAGGTGGCGGCTGCCCAGACCAGAAATAAGAGGGTAGGAATCATTGGTACTGTGGGAACTGTAGGAAGTGGGATACATGCAGAGTATCTGAAGCATCTGGATCCGGAGATCACTGTTTTCGGCAAAGCATGTCCGCTGTTTGTGCCACTGGTAGAAGAAGGGTGGCTTCATGATCCGGTGACTGATGAGGTCGCTGCCAGATATCTGAAGGAACTTCAGGATAAGCAGGTGGATACACTGATATTGGGATGTACTCATTATCCATTGCTTCGTTCCACCATCAGAAAGATCATGGGAGACGGAGTATGTCTGGTGAATCCGGCTTATGAAACCGCACTGGAGCTGGGAAGGCTTCTGGAGGAAAAAGGACTTGCCGGTGAAGGTACAGAGAAGAATGAATTTCCGTATCGCTTCTATGTGAGTGATCTGGCAGATGAGTTTAAGGCATTTGCCAATTCGATTCTTCCATATGATGTGGAGATGACGAAAAAAATAGATATTGAGAAGTATTAAAAACAGCAGATTGCTGAATGGTTATAATATAGATACATAAAAACAGGTTTTGAACAGTATAAAAACAGGAGTATGAGAAGAATGGATAAAGAAGTGCTGATTCATGTAAGGGGACTTCAGACAATGGATGCAGACGGTGAACAGGAACCTCTGGAGATTGTTGTACCGGGACAGTATTATTTCCGGAACGGAAGTCATTATCTGCGCTATGAGGAAGTCATGGAGGATTTTGCAGAACCTACCGTCAATTACATAAAAATTTCCCGGAAGGGAATGGAGGTTCGCAAGAAAGGTGTGGTCAATGTTCATATGGTTTTTGAACAGGGTAAGAAGAATATGACTTACTATACCACTCCCTATGGAACCATTGAAATGGGGATTGCGGCGACGAATCTGAATCTGCAGGAGAGTGATGGCGGTCTTGATATGAAAGTGGATTATGCGCTTGATATGAACCAGGAGCATGTGGCAGACTGTTATCTTGCGATTAAGGCACAGCCAAAGGACTGTAAGAATTTTACAATTTGATCAGATCTGGTAAGTTCTCTGCTTCGTTGCAGATATCTGTCTGATCAAAACAGAAAAAGGTCAGTGATCTGTGTGTATGGATGACACGATTCACTGACCTTTAGTTTATATGTCTGACTGCATTTATCTGGCAGTTTTGTCTTTCTTGAATTTTGCAAAGAAACCTTTCTTTTTGGGAGCCGGTGTCTGAAGGGAACCGCGGATTCCTTTTACGCCTACAATATAAAGACCGCTTACTTCGGCTTTGATTTCTTTCTTAAGCGGAATCAGGTCGAAAACCTTCTCATCTGCGATCATGATCGCAATCTTTGGTCCGATTTTAGCTTTAACGATTGGAAGCTTGGAACGGCGCATAAGTTTAGGTGTCTGTTCAATTACCATCTGAGGAAGTCCGGATTCTTTCAGTGGCATCCTCTTTTTATCGATAACCAGCATGGAAACGGTTTGTTTAGTTGCTTCAATCTGAGCCTGCTGTTCTTCCTGTTTCTTCTGGGCTTTTTTTCCGAAGAAATATAAACCGATCAGTGCAGCGATCAGGATAACAAGAATGACCAGAAGGACTATTGTTACTGTACTCATTTGCATCCTCCCTAATGTATGTGTTTTCACAGGGACTGTTGGTACGGACAGTCCATTGCATAAAAATTATTTTATCATTAAATAAGGTAAAACGCAATTGCAAAAAAAGAATTAATGGATGGAAAGCGGTAGAAATTTACATTATGAAAGGTTATAATTGTAGCAAAACTGTAATGCGACAATATTTGCCGGAGCGAACAGTAATGGTAAATATGCGGAACAGTTAAAGACATTTTTACAGGATGGAATCATAATGTGTGGTTATAATATATGTAACGGGAATTGTGGAGTTATTTTGTGACAGAATAATTTGTGAGTAAAAAACGGATATGATAAAAAGGAGAAAAGCATGAGCGAATTAAAGCCCGACTCTGAGAAGAAAGAGGAGCGACTTTCAGATAAGGAAAAAGTAAATACAGAAAAGACAAATGCAGAAGAACTAAATGCAGAAGAACCAAATGCAGAAAAACCAAATACAGAAGAGATAAACGAAGAACCTCCGGCAGCAAGCGAGGACGAAGATTTCTTTTTTGATGATAATAAAGCTTATGAAGCCCGTAGGGCAGCCAGACTGGAACGCCGCAATAAACTTCGCCGCAGAAAAAAAAGACTGCGTATCGCAGGCTGCATAGTGGTGGTGGCGGCCGCTGCAATTGGGATTGGAATAGGATTTTACGGGGAAGAACTGCAGAATTTTGTCAGTGAGCAGCAGGTTAAGATTGCGCAGATGGTGAAATCTGCAGACAGGAAAACAGAAGAAGAAAAAACAGCTCAGCAGACAAATGCAGAGGCAGAAGCTGAGAATGCGGTGACACCTGAAGTTCAGGATACAGATGGACTGAGTGAAGAGGACAAAACTCTTTACAGGCAGGCAAAGTATGCTGCAAAACAGTATGATTATGATAAAGCCATAAGTATGCTGCAAAACAGTGAGACTTATCAGACAAGTGAGAAGTTTCAGCATGCGGTTAAGGTTTATCAGAAAAAGAAGGAATCCTGCGTTTCCTGGCCGTTAGACCAGGTGACACACGTCTTTTATCATACTCTGATCAAAGATACCGGTAAGGCTTTTGATGGGGATTACAAGTCAGGAGATTACGATCAGGTTATGACAACGATTGATGAATTTAACCAGATTACTCAGAGCATGTATGATAAGGGATATGTCATGGTCAGCATTTATGACATGGCGACAGCGGATGAAAATGGGAATATGAATGCAGGGGAGATTCTCCTTCCTCCGGGTAAAGTACCGTTTGTGCTTTCGCAGGATGATGTGTGTTATTATCATTATATGGACGGGGACGGATTTGCAACCAAACTTATCGTAGATGAGGAAGGAAAAATCCGCAATGAATATGTGGAAGATGATGGCAGTATTTCTGTAGGCGATTATGATATGGTTCCTCTGATCGATCGTTTTGTAGAGGAACATCCTGATTTTTCTTACAGAGGTGCTAAAGGAATTGTTGCCCTTACCGGTTACAATGGAATTCTTGGTTATCGCACAGACAGCAGTTATGAAACCCGTCCGGATGATCTGGATGCAGATAAAGTAAAATGGCTGGATGAGCATCCGGATTTTAATCTGAATACAGAGAGAGAAAATGCAGCCAGAGTAGCGCAGGCTATGAAAGATGAAGGCTGGCTGTTTGCAAGCCACACATGGGGACATCAGAATGTAAGTCAGATCAGTCTGGAGAGATTACAGGCAGATACACAGAAGTTTAAAGAGAATGTTGATCCTCTGATAGGCGGAACAGATATTATTATTTTTGCATTTGGAGCAGATCTTACCAGTGTTGAAGATTATTCGGGGGAGAAGTTCGAATATCTTAAGAGCCAGGGCTATAATTATTACTGTAATGTGGATTCAAGCCAGTATTTTGTGCAGATCCGCAGTAATTATTTCCGGCAGGGAAGAAGAAATCTGGACGGATACAGAATGTACTATAATCCGGAACTTCTCTCAGATCTGTTTGATGCACAGTCTGTGTTTGATTCTTCCAGACCGGTGCCGGTTCCAACTATGGGGTGAGTATGATCTCTGTGCATAACTGAAAGGGGACAATATATGAGAAAAAGGATAGCATGTGTAACAGCAGCTATTTTGAGTATTTCGTTAGGAGTAAGCGGATGTGGGCTCATTCCGTTTGAACAGGATATTCCATTTCTGAGTTCCAGAGCTGAAAATGCGGAAACTGAGAAAAAAACAGAACAGCAGACAATTGATGAACAGGATGCTGATACAGAGAAAAGTACAGAAGATACACAGCAGGATGATGGTCTGAATGAGGGAGAGCAGACTGACAACGAAGATACAGAAGAGGCAGATGAGAAACAGGAAAATCCTATGGAGCAGGCAGCGCTTATGGCTGTACAGTATGATTATGATGGCGCCATAGAACTGCTTAAGAGTCAGCCGGATTACGAAAGTAATACGGATATGCAGAGTGCAGTTTCGGATTACGAAAATACGAAAGCCACCTGTACAGAATATCCGCTGGAGCAGATCACGCACGTGTTCTTCCATACACTGATCAAAGACACTGCCAGAGCATTTGACGGGGATTCAGACAGTAATGGATATAACCAGTATATGACAACAATTGATGAGTTTAACAAAATCATACAGAGTATGTATGATAAGGGATATGTCATGGTCAGTCCGCACGACATGGCGGTTATCAATGAGGACGGAACTATGTCCAGAGGCAGTATTATGCTGCCACCGGGAAAAATTCCATTTGTGCTTTCTCAGGATGATGTAAGTTATTATCACTATATGGACGGAGATGGTTTCGCATCGAAACTTGTAGTGGATTCCAATGGTGAGGTTAAGAACGAATATATTGAGGATGACGGAAGTGTTTCCACAGGGGATTATGATATGGTTCCGCTGATCGATACTTTTGTAAAAGAACATCCGGATTTTTCCTATCATGGAAGAAAGGGAATCCTTGCAATGACAGGTTATGACGGTGTTCTGGGATATCGTACGGATATTGCATATAAGACCGGAAAAAAACTGCAGGATGATCAGAAAAAATTCCTGGAAGATCATCCGGATTTTAACTATAAGCAGGAAGTGAAAAATGCAAAAAAGGTAGCTAAGGCTATGAAGGCAGAAGGCTGGGAATTTGCAAGCCATACATGGGGACATAAGGATGTGGCTGCCACTTCTCTGGATGATCTGAAAAGAGATGATAAAAAATGGAAGAAATATGTGGCTCCCATACTTGGAGAAACAGATATGATCATTTTTGCATTTGGTGCGGATATCGGAAGCTGGGAAGGATATTCGGCAGACAATGAGAAATATGAGTTTTATAAGAGTCAGGGATACCGCTATTTCTGTAATGTAGATTCCAGTCAGTATTTTGTACAGATTACAGATGATTATTTTCGACAGGGAAGAAGAAATCTGGATGGATACAGAATGTATTATAATCCGGAAATGCTCAGTGATCTTTTTGATGTATCGGAAGTATGGGATTCTTCAAGACCAACTCCGGTACCTGGAATGTAGAAGGGAGTATTGATTATTATGAAGAAAAAAATATATCTTGCCATGCTTGCAGTTTGTTTTGCACTGACAGCATCTGCGTGTGGTGATGACGGTGCTGTTATCACAGACGGTACAAAGACAGAAGGAGCTGCTGACGGGAAGAAAGCAGAGACAGGAACTACGCGTCTTGTTTCTGTTGAGAATGTAGAGAAATATATTACGATTGGAGAATATAAAGGACTGACTCTGGACAATACGGTGGATGCGATCACTGACGATGATGTACAGGCGCAGATCGATGAGGATCTGAAAGATAAGGCAGAACCTGTATCTGATGCGGCAAAAGAAGGGGATCTGGTGACTGTAAATTATACAGGCACTAAAGACGGACAGACTTTTGACGGTGGTACTGCCAATAACTATGAATTTGTGATCGGCGACGGACAGATGTTTGAGGAATTTGAAAATGGTGTGATCGGGATGAAAAAGGGTGACACAAAGGAGATTAAAATTGATTTTCCGTCAGACTATGCAGACGAAACTCTGGCAGGTGAGGAAGTTATATATAAGGTTACGGTGCAGAACGTGCGGCGTGAAGGAGAACTTACAGATGAATGGGTTGCAAAGAACACTGATTATACAACAGTAGATGATTATCGTGAGAGTATTCGCAGTGAACTTGAGAAAAACGCAAAGGAATCTGCGCAGGAGGTTCTTAAGAATACTGCATGGAGTACAGTGCTTGAGAACTCTGAAGTAAAAGAATACCCACAGGAAGATGTGGATAAGGCTGTTTCTGAATTTAAGAAGAGTATGGAAGTTTATGCAAAACAGGCCGACATGACTCTGGAAGAGTTTACAGACAGTCAAGGTATTTCGCAGGATGATTTTGATGAACAATGTCAGCAGTATGCAGAGGGTAAGGTTAAGCAGAACCTGATCGTGCAGGGGATCATGGATGCAGAGGGACTGTCACTTGACGACAAAGAGAGCCTTCAGCTGCAGGATAAACTGGTAGAACAGATGGGTGTTTCCAGTATTGCAGAGCTGGTTGGAACTTACGGACAGGATTATGTAGATGAATCAGTCGGACTTCTCAGAGTGGAGGAGTTCATTATAAAAAATGCGAGTGTGAGTGAGAAAGTCGCAAACGGTGATGTGCTGGCAGATGATGCAGATGCTGTGGCAGAAAATGCAGAACAGGACAGTGATCAGAATGTATCAGATGAAGATACTGATGATTCCGGACAGGACAATTCAGATGTAGATGAGAATCTGGAAGAGGAATTAGGTACGGAAGATGTTGATCAGAGTGAATAATTGGCATTGTATTTACCTGATAAATGAGTTATGATTATTGATAAAAGTGGATTACTCCGTACTGTGATGTACGCTGTCAGGGACTAATTAACAAAAAGAAGCGGGGAAAGGAAACCATGGATAAGAGGGTGTTGCGCGAAAGAATGCGCAGAAAAAAACGCCAGATGATGATCAGGCATTATACAAAGATCGGACTTTGTGTTATTGGCATGATTCTGGCGGTGGTGTTTGTAGTGAGAGGAATTATTATTCCGATTGCACATCATGTAGCCGGAGGCGGAAGCAGTGATCAGACTGTACAGGCTCAGGCAGATACAGAGGAAGTTCAGGCAAATTCCGATGCTGCTGTGAGACAGCCATTGAAGGGTAAATCAGATACAGATAAGATTGCCGCGATGACAGCCGGATGGCATGAGGATGCTAACGGAAAGTGGTATCAGAATACAGATGGTACATATTTTTCAAATGGATTTCAGGATATAGATGGTGTTACCTATTCTTTTGACGAAAACGGATATATACAGACAGGATGGGTAGAAAAGGGAGTGAAGGATTATTACTTTAATGAAGACGGATCTTATGATCCGAGTAAGGTACGTCCGATGCTGGCACTGACTTTTGATGATGGTCCGGGAGAGTATACAGATGAACTGCTGGATTGTCTGGAACAGAATAATGCTCATGCAACATTCTTTATGCTTGGTCAGAATGTCAGTTCATATCCGGATGCGCCAAAACGTATGCTGGAACTTGGTTGTGAGATTGGAAGTCATTCATGGGATCATACACAGTTGACGACAATTGATCTTGACGCAGTTGCAAAGCAGTTCTCTGATACAGATGATGCATTGATTCAGGCATGTGGCCAGGCTGCGAGTGTGGCGCGTGCGCCTTACGGGGACGGAAATTCAGATATTTATAATACTGTAAATAAGCCGTTCTTTATGTGGTCACTGGACACAGAAGACTGGAAACTTTTGGATGCAGATGCGGATTACAGTGCAGTAATGAATGGAGATCTGACAGATGGAACTATCATCCTGATGCATGATATTCATGAGCCATCTGTAAAGGCTGCTTTGAGATTGATACCGGATCTTATTGCACAGGGATATAAACTTGTAACGGTAAGTGAGATGGCAGAAGCCAAGAATGTGACCTTACAGAATGCATGTTATGTGGATTTCTGGCCGAGTACACTCAGTAATGGAGATGTGCCGGGATATCAGGGCGGTTCCGATGCAGCAGCTTCTGCAGACGGAACAGATGGTACATCTGATGCAAGCGCAGATTCTTCTGACGGAAGCACAGATTCCTCAGACGGAAGTGAGGATTATTCGGATGGAAGTTCAGACGATGGAAGCTATGATGATGGAAGTTCGGATGACGGAAGTTATGATGATGGAAGTTCAGATGATTCGGAAGATTACAGTGATGATTCTGTAGATTACGGAGATGGAACGGAATAAAAAACATATGCAATCCTGCAGTGTGGATCATACAGAGTAATTACGAACATACGAAAGAGCAAAGAAGAGAGCAAAGGTACTTCTTTGCTCTTTATGTTTTTTACAAAAAACACATAAAATATATAAAAAAATTGTTAAATATACACATATTTTTAATTGACGTATGGAATGTCCGTTGGTATAATAAGGCTTATAGAATGACTAAAAGTCAGTTCGTATTCCTGATTGAACTTGCTGTAAGATAGTTACTGTTCATATGCCAAAATTCCATTGCCGCAGGCAATCTGGAATGAATTTTGGCTACGTTACTGAGAATGGAGTGAACAGTAACGTAAGATATCCTGTTACAGTATTATTTTATGGAATCAGTATCTGCAAAAAAGATAGAAACCGAAGTTAAGGGAGGACTCCAGATGGGTGTGAGTATGAAATTTACGGATTTGGATCAATATTTATTTGGACAGGGAACCAATTATGAAGTATATAAGAAACTGGGTGCCCATCCGACTACATACAGACGAAAAAAGGGTGTATATTTTGCGGTCTGGGCACCGAATGCACAGTCTGTTTCTGTAATTGGTGAATTTAATGACTGGGAGGAAGAAGCAAACCCGATGGAGAAGGTTGGTCCGATCGGTGTTTATGAGGTATTTGTTCCGGGGGCAAAGATCGGACAGCTGTATAAATTCTTTATCGTGGGTGCGCATGGAGAGAAGCTTTATAAGGCAGATCCCTATGCAAATGAAGCTGAACTCCGTCCGGGTACAGCCTCCAGGATCACAGATATCACAGACTATAAATGGAAGGATGCCACATGGATCAAGAACAGAGAGAAGTTTGATGAGCAGGTAGAGCCTATGGCAATCTATGAGGTTCATCCGGGTTCATGGAAGAAGCATCCGCAGTCAGAGGAAAACGAAAAAGGATTTTATAACTATAGAGAATTCGCACATGCCCTGGCAGCCTATGTGAAGGAAATGGGATATACCCATGTAGAGCTTATGGGAATCGCAGAGCATCCTTTTGACGGTTCCTGGGGATATCAGGTGACCGGATATTATGCACCGACTTCCAGATATGGAACGCCGCAGGATTTCAAGTATATGGTGGATTATTTACATCAGAATAAGATTGGAGTTATCCTTGACTGGGTACCTGCACATTTTCCGAAAGATGCCCATGGTCTTGCGAACTTTGACGGAACCGCAGTGTATGAGCATGCAGATCCGAGACAGGGAGAACATCCGGACTGGGGTACCAAGATTTATAATTACGGACGCCCGGAGGTTAAGAACTTCCTGATCGCAAATGCTCTTTACTGGGTGGAGGAGTGCCACGTAGACGGACTTCGTGTGGATGCTGTTGCTTCCATGCTTTATCTTGATTATGGTAAGAAGGATGGAGAATGGATCGCAAATAAATATGGCGGAAATCAGAATCTGGAGGCTATTGAATTCTTTAAGCATCTGAATACAGTAGTTCTTGGAAGGAATCATGGAACTGTGATGATCGCTGAGGAATCTACTGCATGGCCGATGGTTACAGGGGATGCAGAGAAGGACGGACTTGGTTTTAGTCTGAAGTGGAATATGGGATGGATGAATGACTTTCTGGAATATATGAAGCTGGATCCGTATTTCCGTAAATTTAATCATAATAAGATGACTTTCTCCATGTCATATGCATACAGTGAGAGATATGTATTAGTTCTTTCTCATGATGAGGTGGTTCATCTGAAATGCTCCATGCTTGAGAAGATGCCGGGAGAGTTACCGGACAAATTCAGGAATTTAAAGGCTGCCTATTCATTTATGAACTGCCATCCGGGTAAGAAGCTTCTGTTCATGGGACAGGAATTCGGACAGCTTCGTGAATGGAGTGAGGAGAGAGAACTTGACTGGTTCCTTCTGAATGAAGAGCCACACAAGGAACTTCAGAATTATGTGCATGATCTCCTGACTATTTATAAGAAATATCCGGCACTTTATGCCGGTGATAATAATCCGGAAGGATTTGAGTGGATCAATGCGAATGACGGGGACAGAAGTATTTTCAGCTTTGTGAGAAAGTCTCCTACAAAGAGAAACAATATTCTTTACATAGTTAACTTTACACCTGTTGACCGTCCGGATTACAGAGTTGGTGTTCCGAAGAAAAAACAGTACAAGCTGATCATGGACGAGAATGGACTTCTGGAGCAGCCAAAGACATTTAAGGCAGTGAAACAGGAATGTGATAACAGAGAGTTTTCCTTCGCATATCCATTGCCGGCTTATGGGGTTGCGATTTTTACATATTAATTTTGAGGGATGATTTCAGGGTATATGTGAATATCTGAGAGAATTATTGTCAGGGGCATGTTATTTATTTGACAATATTGCAGGGTAAGCCCGATAATATATGAAAAATTCGTGAAATATAAATAATTGCTTTTGAAATTTATCTGCGTTATAATTATCGCGAACATAAGGAATAGAGAGAATAATGGTTTCCATGTTGAAAGGAGAATGAACATGAAAGTATCTAACATTAAAGACATCGATAAATTTTTTTCTGTAGTTGACAGCTGCGAAGGCAGAGTAGAATTAGTAACAGGCGAAGGTGACAGACTGAACCTTAAATCTAAATTATCCCAGTATGTATCTCTGGCAAACATTTTCTCAGGCGGAGAGATTCCGGAACTTGAGATCGTTGCTTATGAGAAAGACGATATTGATAAATTAATGAGCTTTATGATCAACGGTTGATCATTAGTGTATACAGGCGGGGGCATGATGGTGAATCATGCCCCTTTCTTTGATGTGAACAGGCAGGTTGTTCTGAAAGTATTGAACAACTGCAGGATATCTGTAAACCAGGGGGCACAAGTGTTTCCTGGTCAAAATGCGTTGATGGCAGACTTGAATACATTGGACATCTTATGTATAATGAGTACGTTACAGGCAAATATATAAACAGACAGATAATGATGGCAGTTCTAAAAGCTATTCTGTTTGTTCATAAAAATGGCAGAATATAAAAAATGACGGCTATATGGCAGTTATTCAGAAATATAAATTTTAACGAAGAGGAGAAATAAGATAATGGCAACTAAGATTGATATTATTTCCGGTTTCCTTGGAGCCGGTAAAACTACATTGATTAAGAAACTTCTGAAAGAGGCTTATGCAGATGAGCAGGTTGTACTGATCGAGAACGAATTTGGTGAGATTGGCATTGACGGTGGTTTCCTGAAGGAAGCGGGAATCCAGATCCGGGAAATGAATTCCGGATGTATCTGCTGTTCATTAGTGGGAGATTTCGGCACTTCTCTGAAAGAGGTTGTGGACAAATATCATCCGGACAGAATCCTGATCGAGCCATCAGGTGTTGGTAAACTCTCAGATGTTATTAAGGCAGTACAGGGTGTTCAGGGAGATGTGGATATCGTTCTGAACAGCTATACAACTGTAGTTGATGCAAAGAAGTGCAAAATGTATATGAGAAACTTTGGTGAGTTCTTTGATAATCAGGTTGAATATGCAGGTGCGATCATCATGAGCCGTACAGATATCATTGATGAGAAGAAAGCACAGCAGGCAATGGAACTTCTTCGTGGAATTAATGCGAAAGCTGCTATTATCACCACTCCGATTGAGAAACTGGACGGAAAGAAAATCCTTGAGGTTATGGAGAAACCGGTATCTCTTGAGGAAGAACTGATGTCTGAGGAAGAGGTATGCCCGGAGTGCGGACATGTACATGAACATGGAGAGCATCATCATCACGATCACGACCATGATCATGAATGTGGCTGTGGACATGATCACGAAGAACATGAACATCATCACCATGACCACGACCATGAATGCGGCTGTGGACATGATCATGAGGAACATGAGCATCATCACCACGATCACGACCATGAATGCGGTTGCGGACATGATCATCATGACCATCACCATCATCACGCAGATGAGGTATTTACAAGCTGGGGACGTGAGACGATTAAGAAATACACAAGAGAAGGTCTTGAGAAGATGCTTGAGGCTCTTTCCGCTTCTGAAGATTACGGTATTATTCTTCGTGCAAAGGGAATGCTTCCTGCAGAAGACGGAACATGGATTTATTTTGACATGGTTCCGGAGGAAACAGAAATCCGTGAAGGTGCACCGGAATATACAGGTCGTCTCTGCGTAATCGGCTCTAAACTGAAAGAAGATAAACTTGCAGAATTATTTGGGCTTGCATAATGATCATGAGGAAGCAGCGATTTATGGCAATCTTCTAAAATACTGCATCTGGATTCAGCTCATCGGAGCATGAAATCCTGTGTCATAGATGCGAGACTGAACGATTTCGGCAGATAATAACAGAATCAGAATAAAGATAAAGGAATAAATTATATGATGGATGATATCAGAGTTCCCATTTATTTGGTTACGGGATTCCTGGAAAGCGGAAAGACTACTTTCCTGGATTTTACATTGCAGCAGGAGTATTTTGCCATTGACGGCAAAACTCTGTTGATTCTTTGCGAAGAAGGCGAAGAAGAATATGATATGGATAAACTGAAACTTACAAACACAGTTGTGGAAGTGATCGAGGATGAAGAAGATCTGACACCACAGCGTCTGGCTGCCATGGATATCATCCATCAGCCGGAGCGTGTTGTGATCGAGTACAACGGAATGTGGCTTGTAAGTAAGTTTGAGCAGATGGAGCTTCCTGAAGGCTGGGGCATTGAGCAGGAGATTACCTGTGTGGATGCAACTACTTATCAGGTTTATATGGCAAACATGAAATCTCTGTTCATGGATATGATCAGAAATACAGATATGGTTGTATTTAACCGCTGTAAAGAGGGAGATCCGCTTCCTGCATACAGACGAGGGATCAAGGTCGCAAATCAGAGTGCAGAGGTTATCTTTGAAAATGAAGAGGGCGAGATGGATGACATTTTCCAGGATGAGATGCCGTTTGATATCAATGCACCGATCATTGAGATTCCACCGGAAGATTATGGTATCTGGTTTGTGGATGCCATGGATAATCCGGATAAATATGTAGACAAAATTGTCCGCTTTAAAGGACGTGTCATGAAACCACGTGGAATGGGAAGTAAATTCTTTGTTCCGGGACGTGTGGCAATGACCTGCTGCGCAGATGATACCACTTTCCTTGGATACGTGTGCAGAAGCGATTATGCACCGCATATCAAAGAGGGCAGCTGGGTAGAAGTAACAGCGAAGGTCGCATTTGAGAACCGTACAGAATATCAGGGTGAGGGCATTGTTCTTTATGCAAGTGATGTGAAAGAATGCGAGCCGCTTAAGGAAGAGATGGTATATTTTAATTAATTATCTTAGCGTGTGTTTGAAAAATGCTTTCCGCAAGACGTGCGTTACAATTTGCAGGATTGGTTTTTGAACACACTTTAGAGGATGTAAAAAAATAAATTTGACATCAGGACAGGTATGGTAATTCCGGAAAATGGTGTTAAATTAAGCAGGAGACACATATATGTATTTAGTAGTTGGCCTGGGAAATCCCGGGAAACAGTATGAAGCAACACGCCACAATATGGGATTTGATACCGTTGACCGTCTGGTAGAGGATTACAATGTCCCTCAGGGTGGTGTGAAATTTAATGCCATGTACGGTAAAACTATGATCGGCGGAGAGAAAGTGATTCTTATGAAGCCGCTTTCTTTTATGAACCTGAGTGGCGGTCCTGTTCGTGAGATGGCGAATTATTTTAAAATTGATCCGGAATCAGAGCTTATTGTTATTTATGATGATATTGATCTGGAGCCCGGGCAGCTTCGCATCCGCAAGCAGGGAAGTGCGGGTGGACATAACGGGATCAAAGATATTATCCGCCAGCTTGGCACAGAGAAATTTCTCCGTATCAAAGTAGGAGTTGGTGCAAAGCCGAAGGGGTGGGATCTGGCAGATCATGTACTTGGCAGATTTTCCACAGAAGACAGGAAACTTGTGGATGAAGCAATAGCAAAGGCGGCAAAGGCTGTGGATATCATAATCTCACAGGGTACAGATGCAGCCATGAACGAATATAACAGAAAAGTACCTGTACAGAAATAAGCAGACAGGAAACAGATGATTATTCAGCAAAAGGTATAGAAAGCGGTAACTGGAAACAGAAGCCGCTTTTATTACGTCGAAGGATCATGAGGGGTGAAGATGAAAGCATTTTTAACACCTCTGCAGGGGTTTGCAGAGTTTGAACAGATTAAAGAAAAAAGCAAAACGAATAAGGGAATCCTGCAGGTTTCGGGGTGTATGGAATCGCAGAAATCTCATCTGATGTACGGACTTTCCGGGATTGCGCCTTATCGTCTGATCCTGGCGGAGGACGAACGCCGCGCCAGAGAAATTTATGAAGATTACAGATTTTATGACAGAAAAGTGTATTCTTATCCTGCGAAAGATCTTCTGTTCTTTCAGGCAGATATCCATGGAAATCTGCTGATACGTCAGAGGATGAAGGTCATTAAGGCCTTACTGGAAGAGAAAGAACTGACAGTTGTTACAAGTATTGACGGATGTATGGATTTTCTGGAATCTCTGGAAAAGATAAAAGAACAGCTGATTCATTACGAAAGTGACAGCACCGTAGACATAGAACAGCTGAAGAACCAGCTGGTGGCTTTAGGTTACGAGCGGGTAGGACAGGTGGAAATGCCGGGGCAGTTCTCTGTGCGTGGCGGTATTGTGGATATTTACTGTCTCACTGAGGAAAATCCATGGAGAATCGAGCTTTGGGGAGATGAGATTGATTCTATCCGGAGTTTTGATCCGGAGAGTCAGCGTTCTCTGGAAAATCTGGAAGAACTTACGATCTATCCGGCGGTGGAGCATATAGGGGACAAGGATATGGTTTCCTTCCTGGATTATTTTCCGGAGGAAAGAACCATAATCTTTCTGGATGAACCAAACCGACTGACTGAGAAAGGCGGGGCTGTAGAAGAAGAGTACAGACAGAGCCGTATGCACAGAGAGGAAAAAGGCAGCCGGAATCAGCCGGAAAACTGGCTTTGTTCTTTTGAACAGCTTCAAAAAGAACTGAATAAACGCAACTGTATTTCTGTATGTGCGCTGGAACCGAAACAGGCAGGCTGGAAAGTGCGGGAGAAATTTTACCTGGAGGTAAAATCAATCAGCGCTTATAACAACAGTTTTGAACTTCTGGTAAAAGATCTTCATCAGTATAAGAAACAGGGATACAGGATCGCGTTGCTTTCCGGTTCCCGCACAAGGGCCGAGAGGCTGGCAAAGGATCTTCAGGAAGAGGGACTGGCAGCCTTTTATGGACAAGATTATGACAGGGAGATCTGTCCGGGCGAGATCATGGTGGTTTATGGCCATGCAAAGAAGGGCTTTGAATACCCGTTGATCAAGTTTGCGGTAATGACAGAATCTGACATTTTTGGACAGGAACAGAAAAAAAAGAAGAAAAAAAATTACAGTGGAAGCCGTATTCAGGATTTTGCGGAGCTTTCTATCGGCGATTTTGTTGTCCATGAAAAGCATGGTCTTGGTATTTACCGAGGAATTGAAAAAGTTGAAGTAGACAGGATCGTTAAAGATTATATTAAAATTGAATACAGAGGCGGAAGCAATCTCTATATTCCTGCTACTCAGCTTGACTGTCTGCAGAAATATTCAGGGGCAGATGCTTCAAAGGCTCCGAAGCTGAACAAACTTGGTACTCAGGAGTGGAATAAAACAAAGAGCAAGGTTCGTGGGGCAGTTAAAAATATTGCAAAAGAACTGGTAGAGCTTTATGCAGTGCGTCAGGAAAAGGAAGGATATGTCTGTGGTCCTGATACTGTATGGCAGAGAGAATTTGAAGAAATGTTTCCATATGAAGAGACAGAGGATCAGCTCAGTGCTATTGAGGATGCCAAACGTGATATGGAGAGTACCAGGATTATGGACCGGCTTATCTGCGGGGATGTGGGATACGGCAAAACAGAAGTGGCGCTGCGTGCCGCATTTAAGGAAGTACAGGAGAGCAGACAGGTAGCTTATCTTGCACCTACAACAATCCTTGCGCAGCAGATTTATAATACCTTTGTGCAGAGGATGAAGGAATTTCCGGTACGTGTGGAACTGTTGTGCAGATTCCGGACCCCGGCACAACAGAAGAAGGCAATCGAAGATCTGAAAAAAGGTCAGGTGGATGTGATCATTGGAACGCACAGAATCCTTTCCAAAGACGTACAGTTCAAAAATCTTGGCCTGTTGATCGTTGATGAGGAACAGCGGTTTGGAGTTACGCATAAGGAAAAAATCAAGCAGTTAAAGAAGGATGTGGATGTCCTTACACTGACTGCAACGCCCATTCCCCGTACTCTTCATATGAGCCTGATCGGAATCCGGGATATGAGTGTCCTGGAGGAGCCTCCTATGGACAGAATGCCGATCCAGACATATGTTATGGAATATGATGAAGAGACGGTCCGAGAGGCTATCAACAGGGAATTGCGCAGAGGCGGACAGGTTTATTATGTTTATAATCGAGTGACGGATATTGCAGATGTTGCTCTGCGTATTGCGAAGCTGGTGCCGGATGCAAGGGTGGATTTTGCTCATGGCCAGATGAGTGAGAGGGAACTGGAGAATGTGATGTATTCCTTTGTAAACGGGGATATTGATGTGCTGGTTTCCACCACGATCATTGAGACAGGGCTGGATATTTCCAATGTAAATACTATGATTATCCATGATTCAGATAGATACGGGCTTTCTCAGCTTTATCAGCTTCGGGGAAGGATCGGGCGTTCCAACAGAACTGCCTATGCGTTTCTGATGTACAGAAAGAATGTGATGCTGAAGGAGACGGCTGAGAAGCGTCTGGCTGCGATCCGCGAGTATACGGATCTGGGAAGCGGATTTAAGATTGCAATGAGAGATCTGGAACTTCGAGGTGCCGGAAATCTGCTGGGCGCGCAGCAACATGGACATATGAATGCGGTTGGATATGATCTTTATTGTAAGATGCTCAATGAAGCAGTGAAAGAGGCGAAGGGTATTCATACAATGGAGGATTTCGAGACATCGGTTGATCTGAATGTTGATGCGTATATTCCTGATTCCTACATCAGTAATGAATTTCAGAAGCTGGATATTTATAAAAGAATTGCGGGGATTGAGACACAACAGGATTATGATGATATGCTGGAAGAACTTCTGGACCGTTTCGGAGAACCCGGAAAGGCAGTGCTGAATCTTCTGGCGATTGCGAAGTTAAAGGCGATTGCTCATCAGGGGTACGTAACGGAAATAAAGCAGACTGGAAAAACAGTCCGGTTTACCCTTTATGAGAAAGCAAGGCTGAATACAGAAGGCTTTCCGGCTCTTATGCAGAAATACAGAAGAGGTCTGCAGTTTAAGAATGAGCAGGAACCGAAATTTATCCTGGAACCACAGGGGAATCTGATCCTGGCATTGACGGAATTTGCAGAGGAACTTAAGAGCATGGCGGAAAATATGTGAAATATACTACATATTTTTCGATTTGCCTTGCCCTTCGCAGGAAAAAAGTTTATACTCTAATAACAGTACATTCTGGGAAAGTGGTATGGAAGAAAGACCAGATTGATAATATGGAGGAAGAAATGAAAAAAATGGTAAAGAGAACAGCCGTTGTGACACTGGCAGGTGTGATGTCAGTTGGTATGCTTTCCGGCTGTGGAAGTAAAACATTAGATGGAACAAAGACAGTGGCTACTGTTGACGGAACAGATATTCCGCTTGGAGTTGTAAGTCTTTATGCCCGCGAACAACAACAGCAGACAACAACCATGTATTTAAATTATATGGGAAGTGCAGATAATATCTGGGATCAGACAGCAGGTGATGATTCAGATGAGACTTATGGTGATCAGGCAGTGACAAGCAGTCTGGAGTCTGTTGAGAAGATGTATATTCTCAAAGAGAAGGCTGCGGATTATAACGTAGAGCTTACAGATGATGATGAAGCAGCGATCGCAGATGCAGCATCACAGTTTATGGCTGCAAACAGTGAAGAGACAATTAAGGAACTTGCGGTAACGGAAGATCAGGTAAAAACACTTCTGGAGCTTCAGACAATTCAGAAGAAGATGTATGATCCGGTTGTAGCAGAAGGAAAGATCACAGTTTCTGATGATGAAGCGAATCAGACAACCTTCACTTATGTAAGTATCTCTACAAGCGGTGATGATATAACTGATGAGGAGAAAAAGACTAAGAAAGAACAGGCTCAGGAGATTCTGGATAAGATGAAAGAGGATCCTACAGCAGACATGAGTGAGATTGCCAAAGGTGTAGATGACAGTTATTCTGCAGTACAGGGTAATTTTACAACAAAAGAGAGCGAAGACGAGGATGAAGATTCCGGCAGCGAGGCATATCCGGATGAGGTTCTGAAGGTTCTGAGAGGACTGAAGGATGGAGAAGTTGCAGACAATATTATTGAGACTGACACAGGATACTATGTAGTAAGACTTGACAAGATCAATGATGAAGATGCCACAGCTTCCAAGCGAGAATCTCTTCAGAATTCCAAAGAAAATACCTATTTTACAGATACAACTGCCAAATGGCTGGATGAGGCAGATGTAAAGGCGGTTAAGAAAGTCCTTAAGACACTTAAGATCACTGACAAACATACCTTCATGGCGCCGACTCCTACTCCGGTTCCGGAAACACCGAC
Source organism: Blautia sp. ZXY-1-C6 (assembly GCF_056339875.1). Lineage (NCBI taxonomy): Bacteria > Bacillati > Bacillota > Clostridia > Lachnospirales > Lachnospiraceae > Blautia > Blautia sp. ZXY-1-C6. The sequence continues at coordinate 2,061 of NZ_JBWJVQ010000303.1, read as the reverse complement.
ACCTGAAGTGACAGAAGAGGCAACTCCAACACCGGAAACAGAGGAAGTTACAGAAACACCTGCAGCAGAAGATACAGATGTGACTGAGACACCTGCGGCAGAGGAAGAAGCAGCAGAAACTACTGAAACACCGGAAGCAACACCGACAGAAGCAGCTAAATAAGAAAATCCGAACTGTCAGTAGCTTGCTGATAGGAATTGAGTATTGTAAATTAAAACAGCTATGATGAAAACCTGAGTGTTTTCACATAGCTGTTTTTAAGTTTAAATAAATCCGAAATCATTCTCCTAAATATGCAAAAATAACACAGATAAATAGAGATATGATAATACGTTATTTTGTATGTTCTGCTAAATGAGATGGAAATGCTTCAAAGCATTGGCAATTCCGTTATCTTCGATATTGGTTGTCTGGTAAGTGCAGTGAGGCAGGATCAGGGGATCCGAGTCGCCCATTGCGATGCTGTTTCCGGCGAACTGCAGCATAAGAAGATCGTTCGTGCTGTCACCGAATGCATAGGTGTCTTTGACCGGAACCCCAAGACGGTCTGCCAGAAACCGGATTCCGGTTGCTTTGCTGAGATTTTTCTGAGTCAGTTCCCAGGCCTTGTCTTCATGTATGAAACACAGAAAATGTTCATCTGCAAATTTGCGGAAAGTTTCCATATCAGAATCAGCAGACGGAAAAGCCAGAAACTTGTCAAATGTAAAATGGTTGTATGTTTCGGGCGGGTAGAGAGCCAGATCTTCTACTATAACTTCTGCTTTCAGCTTCTGAACAGTTTCAGGAACAGCACATGAACTGCTGTCATATAAAATCTTATCCGGGCGTTCAAAAAACGCAGGAATTCTGCATTCCCGCAGTAATTCTGTTGTTTTACGGCAAAGCGGATTTGGAATAGAACTGGAAAACAAAAGCTCTTCATTCATATAAATCTGGCTACCGCATCCGCATACATAGCCGTCGAATCCCATTTCTTTAATGATTTCCGGAATCATTGTATAGGTACGTCCGGAATTGATGAAAAGGAGATGACCATTATAGCGGGCTTCTTTTAAAGCCTGTTTCGCACTGTCCGGAACTGTCCATGGGTAAGGGGTTAACAGGGTTTTGTCAATGTCAAAAAATAAGAGTTTACGATTATTCTCCATCAGATGTCTCCTCTGTCTCAGTATCTGTATTGTCATAAAATTCGTCATCAGAAGGATTTTCATTTCCTGTATGTACGCGGATTCCGTTCAGTTCAACTTCGCCTTCCATTGGGATCACAAGGCACTTGCGTCCGTCAATTATGCGTGTTTCCACAAGATCGGCACGTTCAGGATCTACGTGGACTACAACATCCGGGGTTTTGATCTCGAATCTTTTTGTATTGGTGATGTTGGAAGCAACCAGAGAGGATTTTTCCCCGGCTGTGATCTCGTATTGTTCATCAAATGACTGTAGTTTTTCATCTTCTACGCCGCATTCTTCAAAGAGGCGTTTTACCTCAGATTTGGTCAGAACTACAGGTTCCGGCTCATCCTTCTGTGATTCGATCAGGTCGTTTAATTTCTCGTGAATGCTTAATACAGTGTCATATCTGCAGTCGTCGCCCAGAGTATCTTCAACCAGTGCGTTAAAGGAATCACGCTGTCCTCCTGCAGAAAGAGGTGCTGTACATCCAAGCAGTTCATCGATAAAAATATCCCGAAGCTCGTTTGCATTTTTACTATAATAAAGGACACCATGGATGTCAGTGCTGCGGTCGTTAAACTGCGGGAAAAGGAAAGCAACATCCGGAAGTTCCACGATCCAGTCGCGGATACGGTCCTGGATGCTGTTGGTTTCGGCATTGTAGCAAAGACCTGCCTTAGAGAGTTTTACAGGACAGATACAGCACATGATGTGCTCATAAATCTCATCAGATGCATCAAACATTTCTGCACCGTCGGAAGACTTTCCGGGGATATCATATACTCCATGGATCAGGATGATGTAGTAGTTTTCGGGATAATCATAGTTTTCAATGATCTTATCGTAGAAACTTTCTACCAGTGCATCATCGGTCAGTTTGCTTT
>NZ_JBWJVQ010000302.1:0-2930 GCF_056339875.1 Blautia sp. ZXY-1-C6 | reverse complement strand
TTTTCACCTTTATTGCCTCTACATTATTAATTTTAGATTCTATTTATCTAAATCTTTTTTCTTTATCTATCCATAAGTCCGCGAATGCTGGAATATCCCGTATTTACGGACTTTTTTTCACTTTTCAATAGGTCGATACCATACTTAACTCCGCATATTTCCGCTTCATTCTGCTTTCAAAAGTAGTAAATCGGTAGTAATCCAGCCTTTTACTACTAAGCTACAAATCGCTGTAATTCTGATTTTACCGTTTCAAGTGAAGCGTGAGTGTAGAGGTTCAATGTGATTGTGATATTGGAATGTCCCATGACATATTGCAGTGCTTTTGGGTTCATTCCTGCGTTGGCTAACCTTGTGCAGAATGTATGACGCATGACATGTGGATGTGTCAAGTATAGGACAAAAAAAATTTTATTTTTTTCTGCCGAAGACTATCTGACGCTTCCATAGGTAGTCCCAGCACCTTTATTATCTTTTGATAAGTCATTCTTGTCCTGCTCAAGTTATCTCTGTTCTGAAAAAATATCGTCAAAATTCCATTCGATTTCAATTTCATCCTGACTATGAACACGGATCACCTTGATAACCTCACGCAGCTTCTCTGTATCGAACTTCTGAATTCCCAAGAAATCTTTTAGTTTTATTTTATCAGAAAGTTCATTTTGTTCAAGAAGCTTTTTACTATTCTTCGCATCTTCTATCTTTCGTTTTATTTCATCCAGCTGTACACTTATCTTTTCAGCTCTCTGCTTATACGAATCACGATCTATACGACCATCTTTGTAATCATCATAGAGTTTCATCTTTTCCGAGGTCAACTGTCGGCTCTGTTTTTGCAATTCTGTAGTATTGATCTCTTTGTATTCACATTGTCTTTTGGAAGATACTTTCTTTCCTTTTTTCAACATTGACGCTGCATACTGACGGACAAGCCCAAGGATATTCTCCTCCATCGGTTCCCTACGAATCACCAGACTTCGGCACACAGGATCACCATTGGTTCTGGCATCTGAACATTTCAGCAGATGCTCTGTTTCTTTTAACAGAGAATGCCCACAGTTGGCACATATCAGCAAGGCCGGCTGTTTTTTACGTCTTTCCAGAGTAAAATTGGTGCGTGATTCTGCAACACTTCTCTTCTTTTTCGGATGCATTTCATTTGCTTTTTCAAACAATTCCCTGTCTATAATTGCCGTATGATGATTTTCCAGGCGAACCCATTCTGTTTCATCATTCAGAACTGCTTTATGGCCCGTATGCATACTGCAACGTGTTTTGCCCCAGATTCTGGTTCCAATATAAATCTCATCCCGGACGATTGCCGATACTGTCGTAGGGCTCCAGTGTTTCTTTTTGATCGTGTCAAACCTCTGGAACTGCACCTGATCCCCTCTTGATAATTTCTGCTCATCACAAGTAGCAATCGCCTGTGCTGCTGATAAAGCACAATCAAGTTATAGTCGTCAGACAGAGAGCCAGTCTTAATTCCGCATACATTTTCGTTGTAATATTCGGATGTCGGATCAAGGAAGGCGTTTGTATTCTGCCATATTTGTGTACTGCCATCAGGCAGTGTTGCCGTATAAGTGTTTTGAGATACAATTTCTCTAAACCACGAGTATTCCAACAACCGATATACTACTTCTTTCAAATCTAAAGTGATGGTAAGTGCCTCCATATCAAAACCACTCGGATCATATAAAACTGTGTCTAAGTACCCCTGCTGTTGCAAATGCAGGTTTAAGTTCTCCATGAAAATCCTCACACGCTCTTGACAGCTTTCTGCTTGCGGCGAAAGTAATCCTCCACAATAATCAGCAACCACATAAGCTGCGTCATTCCCTGACGGTACTAACATTGCCGCAAATAGATTGTGTAAAAAGTATTCTTTTTCCTTGATTTGAGCAACAGACGAGCCAGGTTTCGTGAGTGAAATAGCACCATAGTCTGCAACAACGATACTATCAAGGTCTGCTAAAGTTGACGCATACTCAATAACAAACAGCTTGGCTAAACTTGCAGGAATTTGTGGCTCGTTCTCGTTTTTTGAAACAAATATTTCATCATCAGAACAATCCACCAAAATCAGCGATTTTGCATTATAAGAGTCAGGAAAATCTTCTTTGTAGAGAAAACCATTTATTTTATTCTTTACCTCTCTGAAATTTTCCGGCTGCATTGCCCACGGCACAAACATTATACCTATGCCGATACAAACTACAAGCAAAAACAAAAATACTCCAAATCGTTTTTTCTTACGGCGTTTTCTCTGCATATATGTGCTCACCTCCCAACACCAAAACTCCTATGTGCCATTTTTAATCGGCATAATTTGCCTGAATACACTCTGTAAATCCAGACGGATCTCCCAACTTAGCTTTATCAATATTATCACGAAGATATTTGCGTGTGGCGTCATCACAGCGATCTGTTCCCATATAAGGCATATCAAAGGCTTTTTCGAGTTCAGCTAAGGCTTTTGCCGCCCTTTCCGAATTCGTATTGTAAGTATCAAGCCATTCCTGCATCCAAGAATATTCCCAAAGGTTAGATGCTCTTGTATCGCCATATCCTATCTGAAAAGACGCTCCCGTATCTTCGCCTTCCAAAGCATCAGGCGGCGTAAAGCCCTCCGGCCAATTCAAACTCTCAATGGTCGTTAGGTATTCTTCTTCAATGGTAGCAAAGTCCGTGAAACCTCTTGTGTTTGTGTCGGAGTCCGAAGAAGTGGAGCAGCCTGCCAGCATAATCACCAGCAAAGAAATCATAACACACAATAACAGTCTGTACGGTCTTTCGGATTTTGAGATTGTTCGTTTCATTTTGTTTCCTCCTTGAATTGAGTTTTATTATCTAAGAGCCAATGCAGGCTCTAATTTTGCTGCTTTCAATGCTGGTAATAATCCGCCCAATAATGCTGTAAGCACAGA
>NZ_JBWJVQ010000301.1:0-4112 GCF_056339875.1 Blautia sp. ZXY-1-C6 | reverse complement strand
AAAACAGCAGACGCTGAATTACCGGGGACTGATAGGAGCCGGACTGCGCTCCCCTCTGGTTCGGAGCCGGACTTTTTTTTGAGAAAATACTTGGAAAACTCTCTTGAAAAAAGCACCTGATTATTATATGATGTTATGAAGGATTAAATAAAAATTCCTGAACCAGTAAAATATGGAGGTATGAAATGAGACACTTAATGAGTCCGCTGGATCTGTCTGTTGATGAGTTAAATACTCTTCTTGACCTGGCCAGCGATATTGAGAAACACCCTGATAAATACGCACATGTCTGCGATGATAAAAGACTGGCAACTTTATTCTATGAGCCAAGCACCCGTACCCGTCTCAGCTTTGAAGCTGCTATGATGAACCTTGGCGGTAAAGTTCTTGGTTTTTCATCAGCTGATTCCAGTTCCGCTTCAAAGGGTGAAAGTGTTGCCGATACAATCCGCGTTGTATCCTGTTACGCTGACATCTGTGCTATGCGCCACCCGAAAGAAGGTGCTCCGTTAGTAGCTTCTATGGCTTCTTCTATTCCTGTTATCAACGCCGGCGACGGTGGTCATCAACATCCTACCCAGACATTAACCGACTTACTTACCATCCGTTCCCTGAAAGGACGTCTGGACAATCTGACCATTGGTCTGTGCGGCGACCTGAAATTCGGACGTACAGTTCACTCCCTGATCGAAGCACTTGTACGTTACACAAATGTAAAATTCATTCTGATCTCACCGGAAGAGCTTCGCATCCCAAGCTATATCCGCGAGGATGTTCTGAAAAAGAACAATATCGAATTTCAGGAAGTAGAGAGACTGGAAGATGCCTTACCGGATCTTGATATCCTCTACATGACACGTGTACAGAAAGAACGTTTCTTCAACGAAGAAGACTATGTCCGCATGAAGGATTTCTACATTCTGGACAAACAGAAAATGGAACTTGCAAAAAAAGACATGTACATTCTTCATCCGCTTCCACGTGTAAATGAAATCTCAACAGAGGTGGATGCAGACCCGAGAGCAGCTTATTTCAAACAGGCACAGTACGGTGTATATGTACGTATGGCCCTGATTCTCACATTACTGGAGGTAAAATTACCATGTTAAATGTTGGAGCACTTCGCGAAGGTTATGTATTAGACCATATCAAAGCAGGCAAGGCCATGACTATCTATCATGATCTGAAGCTTGATAAACTTGACTGCACCGTTGCCATCATCAAGAACGCGCGCAGCAACAAAATGGGTAAGAAAGATATCATCAAGGTTGAATGCCCGGTTGAGAATCTTGATCTTGACATTCTCGGCTTTATCGATCATAACATTACTGTAAACGTAATCAAGGACGAGAAGATCGTTGCCAAAAAAGAACTGAAACTTCCGAATCAGGTTGTCAACGTGATCAAATGCAAGAATCCACGCTGCATCACTTCCATTGAACAGGGACTCGACCAGATCTTTGTTCTTGCAGATAAAGAGAAAGAAGTTTACAGATGTAAATACTGCGAAGAGAAATATACAGGTAAACGCAATAAATAATAAAACAAATATCAAAAAAACAGCAGAACGGAAGAAATCCGTTCTGTTTTTTTGTACGCAATCAGACCGATAAGCCGGGTTATGTCATTGGGTAATCATCTGTCTAGGCCTTACGTTGCCATAAGGCTCAAGCGACCCACCTGAAAGCACGACGGGCAGCCGTATCGCTTTCTATTCGGTCTTGCTTCGAATGGAGTTTACATGTGCCCGGCCTGTTACCAGGACGGCGGTAGTCTCTTACACTGCCTTTCCACCCTTACCTCAGCAAGTGAGGCGGTTTATTTCTGTTGCACTGGTCTGGGAGTCACCTCCACCGGACGTTATCCGGCATCCTGCCCTGCGAAGCCCGGACTTTCCTCGTCTGAACCCTTTCGTCTGTTCAGCCGCGATTACCTGGCCTGGTTGCGCAAGTGCTATTCTAGCACGTTTTTTTGCACTTGTAAAGAAATTTCATTCATTACTGTTCACTCCGTTCTCAGTAACGTTGCCAAAATTCATTTCAAATTGCCTGCGGCAATGGAATTTTGGCTTGTATGTCTCGGGATTTTGGCATATTCATGCCAAAACACCTCGCGGGATAGTGGCGTGTGAACAGTAACTTTCATTCTAGTACATCGTTTTCGAAATAACTATACCACTCACTTGTCTGCGAATCCGATTGCACAGGTCTAAAAGCCTCAGCGTAGCCCGCTACGCCTGCGTTTTTATACCAGCACACTCGAATCCGCATCCTACGCGATTGGTATAGTTATTTACGAAACGCTGTACTAGTATTTTACACATTAAAGCAGCTTCCACCGATAAATTCTCTTAAAATCGAATTATTCGGTACTGCCTCGCTTGGCACCGGAACAAAATATTCAAAGAACTTCAGCAGCCTCTTCGCCTCTGTATACTCTGGTTCGTCCTTGGCAATCCCAAACAAAAGCGGTTCCGCATATACTTTCAGGCATGCCAGTTCATAGATCAGCGCAGAATTAAACATTACATCTGCATCCTCCTGGAAAGGAAAGATATTCTGTTCTTCACCTCTGCGTACGGAAGGCCATCTTGCAATTGTCTCTTTCGCAGAAGTCCCTCTGGTGCGGGCATCTCTTACAATTCTGCGGATCAGACGGCCATCCGTAGTAGGAATCCTGTTATGTTCATCAATATTCAGCTGAGTCAGAGCGCTGAGATAAATCTTAAATTTGCTCTCCTTTGGCAGCGCATAGCTGAGCCTGTCATTCAATCCATGAATTCCCTCGATCACCAGAATATCGTCTTTATCCAGCTGCAGAAAATCACCTTTATATTCTCTGGTTCCTGTTTTGAAATTGAAAACCGGCATCTCTACCCTTTTTCCTTCCAAAAGCTCAAGCATATCTTTATTAAACTGCTCCACATCAATCGCTTCCAGACACTCAAAATTCTTTTCCCCAAACTCATCTACAGGAGTCAAGTGCCTGTCAATGAAATAATTATCCACTGCGATCGGATGCGGTTTCATTCCATGGGCAGCCAGCTGAATGGACAGCCTGTGTGAAAACGTAGTCTTTCCGGAAGAAGACGGACCTGCGATCATAACAAACTTCTTGTTTCCGGCTGCGGCAATCTCAGATGCGATTTCCGAAATCTTTGCCTCCTGCATAGCCTCCTGGATCAGCAAAATATCCTGGATACCGCCTCTGGTAACCTTTTCATTCAGATCACCGACTGTCGCAATATCCAGTTTATCTCCCCATTCCTGAGATTCCTTCTGCACACGAAAAATCTTCTCCCTCGGTTTAAATTCAGGTATCCGGTCCGGTTCATTCTGAGTCGGAAGCTGCAGTACGAAACCACCCTCATACAAAAACAGATCAAACGTCTTAATATATCCCGTATGGTTCGCCATAAAACCGTAGAAATAATCCTCAAAGCTTCCAATACTGTAAAGATTCACCGCAGAGCTTCTGCGGTAATTAAACAGCTTCTCTTTGTCATACATATGATGCTTATGAAAAAGTGCAACTGCCTCACTGGTGCTTACGCTTCGCTTTACAATGGGAAGATTCTCGTCCACGATCCTGTGCATCTGCGCCTTTACCTTATCAATAAATTCCTGATCCAGCGCCATAGGTCCTTTCATTGTAAAATAATAGCCGCTGCCTACAGAATAATGGATCACTACACTGTCTATATTTTCCTGCCCTGCCACATCATAAATTGCTTTCAGAAGAATCAGACTTGCACTTCTGCAATAAGTTTTGTGTCCGATCGGATCTTTGGATGTCACAAATTCAATCTCACAGTCTGCCTTGAGATGCTTATGCAGTTCTCTCAGCCTGCCATTTACGATCACCAGCATTACAGGTGCATCCGTACTTCCTTCGTATTCCTTTACAATCTCACTGTAAGGAATCTTCTCAGGATATTGTTTTGTTATTCCCTGTATCGTAACGTTATACATTTTCTGTCCCATAAATCCTGCCTCCATTTCTGCTATACCGACAAGTAAATACAGTTATCAGCTCCGCCGCCAACAGGCAGATCAGCCAATTTTCATTTATAATTTCATTATTATATGGTAAGAACCCGTATCACAGAATCC
>NZ_JBWJVQ010000300.1:0-6090 GCF_056339875.1 Blautia sp. ZXY-1-C6 | reverse complement strand
TCTTGGTTTTTTTAAGTAAGCAGGAAGTAAGCAAGCAAGTGTAATCAAGGCATGATAAAGAGTTTATCCACAAAGTGATACTTTACGGATAAGCTCTTTTTTATAGTCTGATTCGCTTACATCATATGTGTAGAAATTTTCATTTACTTCTGGTGTGTTTCCAATCAGGACAGCAGTTGTCACTGAATCTGCACCATTTACACGCATACGTGAATTTAAAGTCCTGCGAATAGCATGTATACTTTTAACCGGAATTTTTGCCTGTTCACATTTATAACGAGCACATTCAGAAATAGATTCTGGTGTACAATGACCTGTGACAGTAGCAAATTACAAATATAAAAAAGAGTTGCTGCCAGATGGTCAGTGTTGAATATTTTATGTAAATCCACTATAATATAATCAAAAAGGAGCGTGATCGTATGGCTTTACTCAAAGAAGAATCTTATACCATTGAAGATATTTATGCTCTGCCAGATGGCGAAAGAGCTGAACTGATTGACGGACACATCTATTATATGGCACCACCATCGTACAAACATCAGAAACTCGTCATGGAGCTTTCCGCTATCATCCGTAATTATATAAAACAGCACAAAGGAACTTGCGAAGTGCTTCCTGCACCATTCGCCGTATATCTTGATGAAATAAATAATACTTATGTCGAACCAGATATATCTGTGATTTGTGATCCAAACAAACTTGATGATAAAGGATGTAAAGGCGCACCAGACTGGATTATTGAAATTGTATCGCCTGCAAGCAGAAAAATGGATTATCTCCTGAAACTTTTCAAATATCGTTCCGCAGGTGTCCGGGAATACTGGATCGTAGATATCGCAAAAAACAGAATTACAGTATACAACTTTAATCATGATTATTCCATTGAAGAATATTCGTTCACTGATACTGTAAAAGCTGGAATTTACGAAGATTTATCTATTGATTTCTCAGAAATTAATATCTTGTAAAATCTAAAAAAGTTGGTAATACATCCCTTCTATATGGGATTTTACCAACTTTTTATTGTGCTTGTTCCATGGCACATCCGATAGTTTGATTACCAAAACACATCTGGTATTCTTTATGGCGCCAAAGGATTTTAATGATGATATCATCATCTGTTACCAATTGTCCCACTTTCTTTTGAACAAAAAAAGACACACCATCTCCATAAAAAACATCCACAGGGTAATTCCCTGTGGATGTTTTTTATTCACCAAACTGTTGTGCACATTCTTTCAGCATTTCGCGGATTGGCAGATGGTACGGACATCTGGTTTCACATTTGCCGCATTCTATACAGGCGGAAGCCTTCACCGCAAGAGAACTGTAACGGTTTCTTGCCCAGTCTCCCAGCCCGTAACGGTTAAGATAGCCTGCGAACAGGAACACACCCGAAATATCGATTCCCACACTACATGGAGCACAGTAATTACATCTGCGGCAGAAATTTGTGCCAAGCTGATTCCGTACTGTCTGAACTTCCTCCAGTTCTTTCTCGCTTAACGGGGAATCATCAAGACAGGCCTTTATATTCTCCTCGATTTCCTTCTCTTCCGCCATTCCCGGGATCACAATAGTAACGTTCTTATTCGAACAGACATAACGCAATGCCAACGTTCCATTTTCAATTGCACCACCGGCCAGAGGTTTCATATGCAATAAAGCCGATGTTTTTCTCCTCACATTTTGAGATCAGCTCTTCCCCCTGACTCTCTACAATATTATATGGAAACATAATAGTTTCCACCCAGTCAAGCTCCAGAGCCCGGGCAAAAACCTCCACAGAATGAGCGGTCAGACCAATATGTCCGATTTTTCCTGCTGCTCTTGCCTCCTGCAGTGCTTCAAGGGCACCACCGGCCGCCTGCACCTGATCAAGTTGTTCCATACTCGGATTATGCACCTGGTATAATTCAATATGATCTGTACGAAGATTATGAAGACTCTTCTCAATATCTTCAGCCATGGCTTCCTTTGTACGTGCCATGGACTTTGTGGCAATTATAAATCTGTCCCTGATACCTTCCAGTGCATATCCCAGATATTCTTCACTGACCGTATATCCTCTGGCTGTATCAATATAATTTACTCCCCGGTCTGCCAGCTTATGCAGCAGTGTCTTTGTTCCTTCCGCATCAATTTTCTGGATCGGTATCCCGCCAAGGCCCATTCTGGAAACCCTGAGACCGGTTTTTCCAAGTGTTACATATTCCATATTTTTTTCTCCTATTTTCAATCAGAGATAAAAAACTGCCACCCGGATCTTACCGATGGCAGTTTTTATCTCTTTACATCTGTCGATCAGACAAAACAAACAACTGGTTTCATCCTGATTATACTCGAGAAAGATATTCTCCTGTTCTTGTATCGATTTTCAGTTTGTCGCCCTGGTTAACGAACAGCGGAACCTGAACCTGTGCACCTGTTTCTACAGTAGCCGGTTTTGTAGCACCCTGTGCTGTATTTCCGGCAAATCCCGGCTCTGTCTCAGTAACTTCAAGTTCTACGAACAGAGGAGGCTCAATAGCAAATACATTTCCGTTGTGGGAACAGATCTTAACCATCTCGTTCTCTTTAACGAATTTAAGAGAATCTCCAACCTGATCTTTTGTAAGACCAACCTGATCGTATGTCTCTACATTCATGAAGTAGTACAGATCACCATCATCATACAGATACTGCATATCTACACGCTCAATACGTGCAGCCGGGAATTTCTCTGTTGGACGGAAAGACTTCTCAAGAACTGATCCTGTAATAATGTTTTTGTATTTTGTTCTTACGAAAGCAGCACCCTTTCCTGGTTTTACGTGCTGGAATTCAACGATCTGACATACGTTTCCGTCAATTTCAAGTGTGATACCGTTTTTGAAATCACCTGCTGAAATCATAGTTATATTTCCTCCTTAATAGTACAGTTCAGCAATGCTGTGTCTTTTGACAACAACAGCCGTTCAAAGTGTGTGTCCCTCTCATGCTTTTCTCAGTTTTGTGACACACTCTTATTTAATTTTATAATATTCTGCTGTTTTTTTCAACTATTTTTTACACATGTTTTTAATTTTTCTTCAAGCTGACCAATCAGATCCTCAAATGGCTTGTCTCCTGTGATCATCTCAACATCTGCAAACTTTGTATAAACCGGATCGCGCTGTTTAAGAAGTTTTCTGATCTTATCTTCTTTGTCTTCTCCCTCGATCAGAGGATTGCTGCTGGAATTTTCCAGTCTCTTCTTCAACGTTGCATAAGATCCCTTCAAATATACTACAGTTCCCAGTTTTTTAATATATTTTGCATTCTGTTCCTGCATCGGAAGACCGGACCCCAGAGAAATGATCTTCTGTTCCGGATCATCGATCAGTGCCTTGATCACAGTTGTCTCAAGAGCTCTGTAAAATGGTTCTCCGAATCTGTCAAAGATTTCTTTCATTGTAAGGTTCATCTTCTTTGATACTACGCGGTCAACGTCTACAAAAGGAAGATTGAAATCTTTTGCCAGCCGTTTTCCTACTCTTGTCTTACCTGAACCCATAAATCCTATGATAACAATATGGTTCATGAATTCCCCTCCTCTTTGCGGTAAAAATATAGTACAATTCTTTCAAGATATCGTTTCAGTACGATCTGAATCTCTTCTTTCGGATTGAGTGGTTTCACCAGAATATTCCGGATTCCTGTGCGTTTCGCACCATATATATCAGTAAAGAGCTGATCTCCTATAAAAACTGTATTACTTCTGTCTGTCCCAAGAAGTTCCATTGCCCTGATATAATTTTTTGTTGAAGGCTTGTGTGCATTCTCGATAAACTGCGCTCCTATCGCATCATTAAAAGAAGAAACTCTCTCGTACTGGTTGTTTGACAGAAAACAGCATTTAAATCCAAGTTCCTTCAGATGTGCAAACAACGCACATGCTCTCTCATCTGCCGGTGCACCATGAGGTACCAGAGTATTATCTATATCAAACAGAAGTCCTCTGTATCCCTGCGCATACAGATCATCGAAGTTTATCACATAGGTAGAATCCAGATATTCATCCGGAAAAAAGCAATTAAACATCCATAGTCATTTCCTTTATTTATATTTTTCTGAAAACAAGATCAGCGATAAGTGTCTAACAGTACGCTGTCCCCGAAATACTGAATCATTATGATCAGCGTTCATTAAGAGGAACATATACTGCCGGTTCCAGAACATTCTTATATGCCGGACGGATAATCTTATCTGCATTAATGAGCTCTTCCATACGGTGCGCACTCCATCCTACGATACGTGCAACTGCAAACATCGGTGTATATAATTCCAGTGGCAGATCCAGCATACTGTACACAAAACCGCTGTAAAAGTCTACATTGGCGCTTACACCTTTATAAATACGACGCTCTTCTGCAATTACTTCAGGTGCCAGACGTTCCACCATAGAATACAGGGCATAATCTTTCATTCTGCCTTTTTCCCTTGCCAGAGTTTCCACATATGCCTTGAAAACTTCAGCTCGCGGATCAGATACTGAATAAATCGCATGTCCCATTCCATAGATCAGTCCCTTCCGGTCAAATGCCTCTTTATGAAGAAGTCTCTTCAGATATGTCCGGACCTCGTCTTCATCCTTCCAGTCCTTAACTTCCTTCTTCATATCATCAAACATCCTGACAACTTTAATGTTGGCACCGCCATGCTTTGGTCCCTTTAATGAGCCAAGTGCTGCGGCAATCGCAGAATATGTATCAGTTCCTGATGAGGAAACCACATGAGTTGTGAATGTAGAGTTATTACCTCCGCCATGTTCCATATGAAGGATAAGCGCAATATCCAGGATCTTTGCCTCCAGATGTGAATACTTCTTATCCGGGCGAAGCATTCTCAGAATGTTCTCTGCTGTGGTAAGTTCTTTCTTCGGATTATGGATATAGAGACTCTTATCTTTAATATAATGGTTATAAGCCTGATATCCATAAACAGATAAAAGCGGAAATACACTGATCAGATTCAGACACTGTCTGAGCACATTCGGCAATGATGTATCGTCAGGGTTGGTATCATAAGAATATAAAGTAAGCACACTTCTGGAAAGCCCGTTCATGATATCCTTGCTCGGAGCCTTCATTATAACATCACGCACAAAATTTGTAGGAAGTGACCGCTGATTTGCCAGAAGCTGTGTAAAATCTGCAAGCTGTTTCTTGTCCGGAAGACTGCCAAATAATAAAAGATAGGTAACTTCTTCAAATCCATATCTGTCATCTTCGATAAATCCCCTGGTAAGATCTTTGATATCATATCCTCTGTAGGAAAGACTTCCAGCACATGGAACTTCTTTGCCATCAACAATCTTTGTGGCTTTCACATTAGAAACCTGAGTCAGGCCTGCAAGAACCCCTTTTCCATTAATATCACGAAGACCTCTCTTCACATCATATTTTGCATACAGAGAAAGATCCAGACTTGTATGTTCCTTGCAAACCTCCGTCAGATTTTCAATTTCAGGTGTTACTTTGGTTTTAAATCCCGCCATGTAATAAATCTCCTTTCTTCACAATTCTCTCGATAATGATTCCCTCCTCGTTTCTGTCATCGCAACAATTTGCAGATGCACATCTCTGTAAATATTATAGCATTTTTTTCTCTTTCGGTCTACATCTTATATATTCTGTTTCTGAACATAAAAAATCAGATTACCGGTTACTGTTCACGCACTACTGTCCTGCGAGCGTTTTTTTACTTCCATTTGCAGTTTCTTACGGATACATGACAATATAAGAACCGAAACGTACAGTGCGAATTTACGCAGTTTTATAAATATACTGTATTTTTTAGAAATTGCTATAAATTGTATGGATGATTTTTAACATTTTCTCATACTTGGCGGCATTTCGCAAGTACAAATTTTGTTCAAAAAATTTTCATAAAAAAATTTTCATTTGGCTCTTTCCATTTGTAACACTTTAGTGTATAATAACGTCGATTTAAAAAATAATTATACGATGGACGAGGAGGAAATCATAATGTCTTATACTGAAGAAGTATACGAAAGAGTCGTAGCACAGAATCCAAATGAGCCTGAATTCCATCAGGCAGTAAAGG
>NZ_JBWJVQ010000299.1:0-2724 GCF_056339875.1 Blautia sp. ZXY-1-C6 | reverse complement strand
TGCTTTGGAACTGCATCCGATTCTGAGGCTTGCACCTTTGGAACTGAAAAATCTATGTATTCAGGCCGGGGCAAAATATTCAGAGAAGAACACGACAGCAATCTTCTCTAATATGAGTGCGGTTAAAATGCATGCGAGTTATGTGCCTTATATTGAACGATTTGGTGTGTACACAAACACTCCTAAGTTTGAATTGTGTTTGTGTTCTTTTCAGGATAAATTATCATTTGCATTTACATCCAGATACGACACAGTGAACATTGAACGTAATTTTTATCGCTTGTTAAAAGAACAGGGAATTGCATCTGAAAAAGTAAAACCTGAATTTCCAAAGACAGATGAGCCAAGCGAACAGGAAATGAAAGTCTATAAAATTTATAGCTTTCTGTGTATTGCAATTGTTGCAGCAATGCTTGTTACGGAGTATAATTTCCATCCTAGAATTCGCTGGACCTTATTCACAGCCGGAGGCGTTGTGACAATGTGGATTGCCTCATCGATTGGATTTTTTAAACGCTATAACCTGCTGAAAAATGCGATGTGGCAGCTTTTTATTGGTACTATTATCTGCTTTATATGGGATGCACTGACCGGTTGGCACAGTTGGTCTGTAGATCTTGTGCTGCCGATCATGAGTGTATCTACACTTACAGCGATGTTTGTAATCGCTAAGGTGCGGAAATGTCCTGTGCGAGAGTATCTTATTTACGAAATTATGGCTGCCGGATACGGATTGATTCTTCCGGGAATCTTACTCTTATGCAAAGTGGTGAAAAATCCAACAGTAAGTATGTTTGGAGCGTTAATATGTTTCCTGTTTCTTGTAGCAGTGATATTGTTTAAAGGAAGAGAATTTAAAGAAGAGATGCAGAAAAATCTGCATGTATAAAATAGTGTTGATGAAACATTAGAGCGTGTCTGAAAAATCATTCCCGCAATCTGCACGCCCCACTTTGCGGGATATTTCACCCGAATTCAGTTGCCGTAGCCCACTACGGCGCCCTCATCCGGGCAAAATATCCCACAAATTGTGACGCACATCTTGCAGAAAGCTTTTTTCAGACACGCTCTAAAAATGCTGAACTGAATAATTTCACTTTGTCAGAAAGCATTGTTAGAAGTAGCAAAATAAAGGAGTATTTAATTATGAAGTATGAAACAATAGACAGAATTAGAAAATTTACAGAAGATCGAAACTGGGATCAGTTTCATTCGCCGGCAAATCTTGCAAAATCAATCGTAATTGAGGCAGCAGAGTTATTAGAGTGTTTTCAGTGGTCTGATGAAGAATATGATCTGCAACATGTCAAGGAGGAATTGGCGGATGTTTTGGTTTATAGTCAGAATCTGTTAGACAAACTGGAACTGGATGCAGATGAAATCATAAATATGAAGATGTCGCAGAATGAAGCAAAGTATCCGGTAGATAAGGCAAAAGGGAGTGCGGCCAAGTACGATCAGCTATAATAGTGGAAAAGGAAGAGGCGTTATAAGAACAATGATAAAAATACTATTTATATGCCACGGCACTCTTTGAAAGCTTCGCCCAAAAGCCAGTAAAATCACAGTCTGAAGGGCATAGGCGGTTAGAAAATAATCCAAAAATAACCCACGGTATTTTGGGCAGATATGTCTGGGATGCAATATGATAGAATGGTTACAAGAAAAATTTGTAGGAATATAAAGATATGGAATTAAGATTATTACGCTATTTTTTAACAGTAGCAAAAGAACAGAGCTTTACAAAAGCAGCAGAACAATTGCATATTACCCAGCCAACGCTATCCAGACAAATGGCGGCATTTGAAGAGGACCTGGGAATAACATTATTTATTCGAAACGGGAAGAAAATATCGCTCACTGATGAAGGAATTTTATTAAAAAGGCGTGCCTTGGAGATTCTTAATCTTGAGGAAAGGACGCTTGAGGAACTGAAAGGAAAAGAAGAGGTTGTAGAGAGCACGATAACCATTGGATGCGGTGAATTTGCAGCAGTGGAGACATTGGCGAAGATATGTAAAACATATAAAGAAAAATATCCGCTGGTTCAGATTGTATTGCATACTGCAACAGCAGATGCAGTGTATGAGATGATGAACAAAGGAATTGTAGATATTGCATTATTCATGGAGCCGGTGGACACCGAAGGGCTGGATTATATCCGGATCACAGATTGCGATCACTGGTGTGTCGGAATGCGGCCGGATGATCCGCTGGCAGAAAAAGAGTTTATAAAAAAAGAAGATCTTATTGGAAAGCCCTTGATCCTGCCGGAAAGAATGAACGTTCAAAGTGAACTTGCCAACTGGTTTGGGAAAGACTTTTCAAAATTACAGATTGCTTTTACGAGTAATCTTGGAACGAATGCCGGAGTTATGGCGGCAAATGGACTGGGGTATCCAATTTCAATTGAGGGTGCTGCAAAGTATTGGCGAGAGGATATTCTTGTACAGCGAAGAATTTCTCCTGAGATCAAGACTAGTACAGTGATTGCCTGGCGACGGAATATCCCATATTCTTTGGCAGTCCGTAAAATGATCGAGGAGATTAATGCTTTTCAGGCATAAAACAAAATTCAATATAAGCATTAGACATAATGAAGCGATAGAGCTTAAAATAGATGTGTAAGATGAATGTAAATCTTATACATCTATTTTTTTGTGAAAAATACGTATAGAAAGGGGCTTTTTATTATGAGTAAAAAATTAGTGGCATTTTTCAGTG
>NZ_JBWJVQ010000298.1:0-2138 GCF_056339875.1 Blautia sp. ZXY-1-C6 | reverse complement strand
AAGACCATAGCCCATTGTTCCCAGACCACCGGACATGATCATCTGTTTGCCCTCTGTGATTTCCGCATACTGGGAGACAAGCATCTGATGCTGTCCTACATCTGTTACGATAATACTGTTCTCAAACTGTTCGTTGATCTCTTTCAGGATATCCATCGGACTTAAAAGATCATTTGGACGCATTTTCAGCGGATGTTCTTCTTTCCACTGGCTGATCTGGCCAAGCCACTTGCCTGTAGAGCATTCCTGAACGTATTCATTCATTTTTGTGATAGCTTCTTTTGCATCTGAAACAATAGGAATATCTACCTGAATGTTTCTGGAGATAGATGCGGTGTCGATATCGATGTGTACAATCTGTGCATGAGGTGCAAATTCATGAAGTTTTCCTGTGATTCTGTCATTGAATCTGGTTCCGATAGAGAAAAGGAGATCACAGTTGCTGACTGCCATGTTTGCTGCATAGGCACCATGCATACCAAGGTTTCCGATGTAGAGCGGATGGTCTGTGGGGATAGAGCCTTTTCCCATTACGGTTGTGACAACCGGAACTTTTGTCTTTTCTACTACTTCCCGGAAGATTTCGTGGGCGCGGGAGATTACTACACCGCCGCCTGCAAGGAATAAAGGACGTTTTGCCTTGTTTAAAAGTTTGATGGCACGTTTGAGCTGGCCGATATGGACATCTGTGTTGGGCTTGTATCCGCGGATATTTACATTTTTAGGATATTCAGCGCTGCCGAGTTCTGCCATTACGTCCTTTGGAAGGTCGATGAGGACAGGTCCCGGACGGCCGGTGCGGGCAATGTAGAAGGCTTCTTTGATGATACGTCCCAGGTCTTCACGTCTGCGGACAGTAACGCCGTATTTGGTGATGCTTCTGGTGATTCCTACGATGTCTACTTCCTGAAATGCATCGTTGCCGATGAGGTGGCGGGCTACCTGGCCAGTGAAGCATACAAGAGGTACGCTGTCATAGTTGGCGGTTGCAAGTCCTGTTACAAGGTTGGTTGCTCCGGGACCGCTGGTTACCAGACATACGCCGACTTTGCCGGTGGTTCTGGCGTAGGCGTCGGCTTCGTGGACAAGGGCCTGTTCGTGACGGGGGAGGATGATTTTGACATCGTCCTGTTTGTAGAGTTCATCACTGATGTCGATGGTACAGGCTCCGGGGTAGCCGAAGAGGTATTCTACGCCTTCTTCTTTTAAGGCTTTTACTAAGAGTTTGTTGCCGGATATTTGTTTCATATTTGGGTAAACCTCCTTTGTGTATGTGTATAGGACGCTCGGAAATTTATTTGTTTTCGGGTGCGGTTTCGGGGTCTAGGAACTCTAAGTGTCTGAAAATCTGCTAAAACCGTTCAGAAAAATCTCAAACTCGCCGCGGATGCGGCTCAGACAGTGAGATTTTTCTGAACAACGCAGATTTCCAGGCACTAAGAGTTACTACGACTCCTGCAAATGCACCCGAAAACAAATAAATTTCCGAGCTGTGTATTGGCGAATACAGGGTGGGGCAGAATGGCGCTGCGCTGATTCTGCCGAGTGTGGGGTGGCGGGTTTGATGTGACAGATTAAAGCAAGCACGAAGACTTTTTGACCCTGATATATAAATATAGTAAAAAACGCCCTGGGCTTGTTTGCCCAGGGCGAAAATGTTTCCGCGGTACCACCTGTATTCAGAGTCTGGCTCTGCACTTTGTCAGTACTGATATACTGTGTTCCTGTAACGTGGAACTGACGTTGAAGCCTACTTGGCATGTCCGTTCAGGTCTTGTGGATCAGACGGGATATACGGTTTGGTTCACTGCTCGGGGGCTACTTCCACAATTCGTTCACGAAAGCTCGCACCGACCGCTTTCTCTCTGTGCTTCCCGGGGTTGTGTACTCCTCCCTGTCATGGCATTTGGCTGATATAGGGATATTCATTGTCCGAATAGGGTGGACAAATGTTTTCTTGGGTTACATTATACATTTATAGAGAGGAAATTGTCAACCGGGTTTTGGATAATTGCTGTAAAATTTATGTTCCTGAATGAATTTTGGCTACGTTACTGAGAACGGAGTGAACAGTAATGTAATTGACAGATTTCTATATTGCTGATATAAAAAATAAATAATACAGCTGTTTGGAAGGT
>NZ_JBWJVQ010000297.1:0-10758 GCF_056339875.1 Blautia sp. ZXY-1-C6 | reverse complement strand
ATTATTTGTATGGTTTTTCCATTATATGCCGACAGGTAATGACGCTGTAGTAGAATTAATGCCGAATCCACAGCAGCGTGAGAAGATGTATCACAAGATCAGAGAGTATCGTTCTACAAAAGCTATTTTTGGAATGGATTTCCAGAATGATGCGCAGTATGTAGGAGGATGTATTGCAGGAGGAAGACGTTACCTTCATATCAATGCGAATGGTGATGTAGATCCATGTGTATTTATCCATTATTCTAATGCAAATATTTATGAAAATACTCTGCTGGAAGCATTGAAGAGTCCGATTTTCATGGCATATCATGACGGTCAGCCGTTTAATGAAAATATGCTTCGTCCATGCCCGATGCTTGAGAATCCGCAGAAGCTTCGTAAGATGGTTGAAGAATCCGGTGCGAAGTCTACAGATTTGCAGTCTCCGGAGTCTGTGGAGCATCTTTGTGCGAAGTGTGATGCTTATGCAGAGCATTGGGCACCGAAAGCAGAGGAATTATTTCCTGTAAAAAATAAGTAACTTAATAATAAGAAAAAATATTAACTCAAAATTTAGCCAAAGTTATCAGAGAAAGTTCCCTGTCCGGTCATCCCCTGTCCGGATGGGGAACTTTCTCGTCTTTGAAAGGGGACGCGCGAAGCCGCATCTCTCTGTGGGTTCAGTTCCGGGGGCTAAGTAACTTTAAGGTGGAGAAAATCCGCTAAAAGCATGAAGAAAAACGCAAAACTCGCTCCGTTGCAAACTTCGCTCAGACAGGTTGCTGCTTTTCTTCATAACGCGGATTTTCTCCGCCTAAGAGTTACTAAGCCCCCTCCAGATTCACCCACAGAGAGATGCTGTTTCGCGCTGTTGATTGATTGTGGAAGGAAGTGTGTGAAGCATTTTATTGTTAAAAATAACTTGCCTGAGTGTGCGACATGTATTAAAGTTATGGTGTTAACCTGTATGATGGATATGTAGAAGTTCTCGTAAATAATGTATTTAAGAGGATTGCTGTAGATTTTTTAGTATGAGAGAGTGGTAGGGATGTTAAAAACTTTTTTGGTAGAGGATGAAGTTGTGATCAGAGAGATGATTAAGAAGATGATTCCCTGGGAGCAGTATGGGTTTGAACTGGCAGGAGAAGCATCTGATGGGGAGATGGCACTGCCGTTGATATTAAAGAGCAAACCGGATCTTCTGATCACTGATATTAAGATGCCGTTTATGGATGGTCTGACATTATGTAAATTGGTAAAGAAGGAGTTGCCGGACATTAAGATTGTGATTCTTAGTGGCTATGATGACTTTAACTATGCGAAGCAGGCGATCAATATTGGTGTGGAGGATTATCTGCTGAAGCCAATTACTAAGAATGCATTTATTGAGCGTCTGGAGGAGATTCATAATCGTTATGAACATGAGAAGACGCAGAAGGAATATTATGAGAAATTCAAACTGGAGATGCAGGAGTATGAGAGGAATGCGAGCCGTGATTTCTTTGAATCTCTGGTGAGAGCGGACTTTGATCTGGAAGAGATTTATCGGAGAGCAGATCGTTTGAATCTTGATATTGTGGCAGAGGCTTATAATATTCTGATTTTTACACCGGATGCTTCAGACAGCAGTTGTAATTCGTCGGAAGGATATTCAGACTGGGAGGCAGAAGTACATAAGAAGATTGAGAATTATTTCCTCAGTCATCCGGTTGCGATGCTTTTCAGACATCAGGTGTTCAGTTATGCGATTCTGGTCAAGGGGCAGCGAGATACGATAAAGAAGAATACATGCGAATGTGTGGAAACAATTCAGAAGATCATGGAAGAAACCAGAGCAAATGTGGACTGGTTTGTGGCAGTCGGCGAGGAGGCAGACCGTCTGAGCAGAATTAAGCAGAGTTATCACACGGCTGCAAGAACTTATGCATTCCGTTATCTGTATGACGGGCATATTCTTTATTACAATATGCTTGAGCAGGTAAAGGAGAATTCAGCAGACACTTCAAAAACAGAAGCTGTTCAGCTTAAGAATGTGAATATCAATGCCCTGAATCCGGAAATCCTTCAGAAATTTTTAAGCAGTGGTCTGGAAGATGAAGTAGACAGTTTTGTCCATGATTATTTCCATGCTATTGGCAGGGAACCGATGAAATCACTGGTGTTCCGTAATTATGTGGTTTTGAATGTGCGTTTTTCTGTACTGTCATTTCTTAAGAAAATTGGATATGATGATACGGAATTGTCCAGAGAAGAGACAGATGATGTTGTGAAGAAGACAAGCCAGTCTACAGAAGCTTCTGTTGCATATGCAGAGGAAGTCTTGAAACGGGCCATTGCAATCCGTGATGAAAATGCAGGCAGTCAGAACAGAAGTGTGTTGAAGCAGGCAATAGATTTTATAGATGGACATTATATGGATGAAGAGATTTCTCTGAATAGAGTGGCGCATGCGGCGAATGTGAGTGCCAATCATTTCAGTGCGCTTTTCAGTCAGAATATGGGACAGACATTTATTGAGTATCTGACTTCGCTTCGCATGGACAAGGCAAAGGAGCTGCTTCGCTGTACTTCCAAACGTTCCAGTGAGATTGCAGGGGAAGTGGGATATAGGGATGCGCATTACTTCAGCTATCTTTTTAAGAAAACTCAGGGAATGACTCCGAGTGAGTATCGTAAGACGAGAGGAGAAGTCTGATTCATGAAGCAGAAACAGGAGAAGCTGGAAACAAAGATGAAGTGGATGCTTCTGAGCACTATGATCCCTATGACAATTCTGATCATAGTGCTTCTTGTTTTTTTCTGGCATTATACAAATGAATATAATCAGTTGTCTAATAATCTGGCGGTGAGTTCGGAATATAATGCAAACTATAGAAATTCCAATAATGATATGAGCTTTAAAGATGAAGTGGATATGGATATCTATTATGTGACTATCGGGCGAAAAGGTAAGGACGGGCTGCCGACAGAGCAGGTAGACAAGGCAATCAGTACTGTGGAGAGTCTGAAGAAAACCACATCAAAGAAGGAAAGCCTGCGTTCTCTGAAATATCTGACTAACTATCTGGAGAATCTTAAGAAACGGATGAATCAGCTTCTTGAGATAAAGAATTATCAGGAACGACAGGAATTTGTGGCAAATAATACAGAAATCCTGACCACGCTCTTTGAGAAAGAAATGCAGAATTATATTTATCAGGAGGCGACGGAACTGGTGCAGATAGAGTCTCAACTGGCTGGAAATGTACGTCTGACGATCATCACTATGTGTGCGGCGATTTTGGTTGCTACGGCTATTCTGTTGCGGCGTTCTTTCCGTCTGACATACAGCATTACCAAACCGATTTCTGAAATTCTCCATAATATTAAGAAGGTTGGAAAAGGAGAGTACAAAACTATTAATGTAGTATCTGCCGACAGTGTTGAAATCCAGGAGCTTGATGCCGGTACCAGAAAGATGGCAGGAAGGATTGAAGGGCTTCTTGAGAATGTGCGTAAGGAGCAGGAGGTACAGCATATGACGGAGCTGCAGCTGATCCAGGCACAGGTAAATCCGCATTTTCTGTATAATACACTGGACACTATTGTGTGGCTGGTGGAGGGTGGTATGCAGCAGGATGCAGTGGATATGATCACAAGTCTGTCTGTTTTTTTCCGCACTTCGCTTTCGAAGGGGAAGGATATCATTCCGCTGTCGGAAGAGAAACGCCACACATTGAGTTATCTGGAGATTCAGCAGTCAAGATACAGGGATATTATGGAATTTGAGATTAATATTCCGCCGGAACTGGATGAAGTGATGGTGCCGAAGCTTACTTTGCAGCCGTTAGCGGAGAATGCTCTTTATCATGGAATTAAGAATAAGCGTGGAAAAGGTAAGATTCTTATTGAAGGATTCAATCTGGGAGATGATATGATGCTGAGAGTGACTGACAATGGTCAGGGAATGACACCGGAACGTCTTTATGAAGTACAGGAAGCCATCCGCACCGGTGAACGTGCCGGGTTCGGACTTGCTGCGGTGTCAGAGAGAATTGCACTTTATTATGGTCCGGGTTATGGACTGAAGATTTCTTCTACAGAGGGAGAAGGTACGGTTATGGAAGTGTATATGGCGAAAAAAATTAACCTGGATAACAATTCAAGAACAGTTTTATGGCCTGCTGATAGAGACTTACGAAGGTCTGCCAAATAATGGAATGTATGAATTATGTCGACTAATGCTGAATTGTGCAAAGTGAATATAAAAGAAAGTTGATAATTTATTTCTGTATTTATAATGCACAATAAAAAATCCAACTTCCGCAATAAAAAAATAAACTTTGTATAAATTATGAACAAAATATGATAGAAGAATAAACTTTTTGCGGAAAATATTCTATGGAATTTTCCTGGATTTTTACTATAATAAAGACATCTTAAATGAATCGGGAGGATTTACAAAATGAAGAAAAAAATCGTGTCAGCTTTATTAACAGCAACAATGGTATGCGGTATGAGCGTTGTTCCGGCAGTGGGTGTAGCAGCAGCGGACGACACAATTACAGTTGGTTTCTCACAGGTAGGTGCTGAATCTGACTGGCGTACAGCTAATACAGAATCCATGAAATCCACATTCAGCGAAGAGAACGGATATGAATTAATCTTCGACGATGCACAGCAGAAACAGGAAAACCAGTTAACAGCAATCCGTAACTTCATCCAGCAGGAAGTTGATTACATCGTACTTGCTCCTGTAACAGAGACAGGTTGGGATACAGTTCTCCAGGAAGCAAAAGACGCAGGAATCCCTGTAATTATCGTAGACCGTATGGTTGATGTATCTGATGACAGCCTTTACACTGCATGGGTTGGATCAAACTTCAAACTTGAAGGCCAGAAAGCTATGGCATGGCTGGATGCATATCTGGAAGCAAAGGGACGTGGAGATGAAGAAATCAATCTTGTTGATATTCAGGGAACTATCGGTGCATCTGCTCAGATCGGACGTACACAGGGATTTGACGATGCAGTAGAGGCTCATGACAACTGGACAACACTTGCACAGCAGTCAGGTGAATTTACACAGGCCAAAGGTCAGGAAGTTATGGAATCTATCCTGAAACAGAGCGGTGATGACATTGATGTTGTTTACTGTGAGAATGATAACGAGGCATTTGGTGCAATTGATGCGATCGAAGCAGCAGGCTACGAAGTTGGTGGAGAAGAAGGCCAGATCCTTGTAATGTCCTTCGATACAACAAACGCTGGTCTTACAGATACATTAAGCGGAAAGATCACACTGGATACAGAGTGTAACCCATTACACGGACCACGTGTACAGGAAATCATCGAGAAACTTGAAGCTGGCGAAGAGGTTGACAAACAGGCTTATGTAGATGAAGAAATGTTTGCAGCTGATGATACAGTTACATCTATCAAAGTTGACGACGCTGACTATGAAGTAACAACTATTACACAGGACATCATTGATGGACGTGCATACTAATTATTAGTGTAAATCCGGAGCGTGGTTCATAATTCGGAGAAACCCGGGTTGCGGACCACGCTACCTTTATGCCATGAATTAACCCGCTTTGCTGAAAAAAATTCAGCGATGAGGGGTAAAAACCAGTATAGAAAGCAGGTGGAAAGATTATGGAACAAAATGTAGTATTGGAGATGCGCGATATTTCCAAAAATTTCACTGGCGTTCGTGCCCTTTCCCATGTGGACTTTACCCTTCGTAAAGGTGAGATCCACGCACTGATGGGTGAGAACGGTGCAGGTAAATCAACTCTGATCAAGGTGCTGACCGGTGTTCACGAATTTGAAAGCGGTTCTATTCATATGGCCGGAAACAGCAATGCAATTGTAAATCATTCTCCGCAGGAGGCACAGGCAAACGGTATCAGTACAGTGTACCAGGAAGTAAACCTTTGCCCGAACCTGACTGTAGCCGAGAATTTATTTATCGGTAGAGAACCGAGAAAGATGGGAATGATTGATTGGAAGCAGATGAATGAGCGTTCAGGAAAGCTTCTTGAGAGCCTGGACATTCATGTGCCGCCAACACAGATGCTGGAAGAATGTTCCATCGCTATCCAGCAGATGATCGCAATTGCACGTGCAGTTGATATGAAATGCCGTGTGCTGATCCTGGATGAGCCAACCTCATCACTGGATGACGATGAAGTTGAGAAGCTGTTTGTACTTATGAGAAGACTTCGTGACGAAGGAGTAGGTATTATCTTTGTCACCCATTTCCTTGAACAGGTATATGCAGTCTGCGACAGAATTACAGTTCTTCGTAACGGCGAACTGGTAGGAGAATATGAGACAAAGGATCTTCCGAGAGTTATGCTGGTTGCCAAGATGATGGGTAAAGATTTTGACGATCTTGCTGATATTAAAGGCGAGCACAAAGATAAGAAAAAAGCAAAACCTGAACCTGTTATCGAAGCAAAAGGAATCTCCCACAAGGGAACAATTAAGCCATTTGACCTTACCATTAATAAAGGAGAGGTTATCGGTCTTACCGGACTTCTCGGTTCCGGACGTTCTGAACTTGTACGTGCCATTTACGGTGCAGACAAGGCTGAGACTGGAACCCTTAAGGTAAAAGGCAAAGAAGCAAAGATCAACAGTCCTCTAGATGCTATGAAGCTTGGTATGGCGTACCTTCCGGAAGACAGAAAAGCAGAAGGTATCATTGCAGATCTTTCTGTAAGAGAAAATATTATTATAGCGCTCCAGGCTAAACGCGGTATGTTCCATCCATTAAGCAAGAAAGAAATGGAAGAAGCAGCCGATAAGTATATTAAACTGCTGCAGATTAAGACAGCAAGCCGTGAAACTCCGATTAAGAGTCTGTCCGGTGGAAATCAGCAGAAGGTTATTCTTGGAAGATGGCTTTTGACAAATCCGGATTACCTGATTCTGGATGAGCCGACCAGAGGTATTGATATCGGTACTAAAACAGAGATTCAGAAACTGGTTCTTGATCTTGCGGATCAGGGAATGGCAGTTACATTTATCTCCTCAGAGGTTGAGGAAATGCTCCGTACCTGCTCCCGTATGGCAGTTCTTCGTGACGGTCAGAAGGTAGGCGAGCTGGAAGAGAATGAACTTTCCCAGAGCGGAGTTATGAAAGCTATTGCCGGAGGTGACGATAAATAATGAATAAGAGTAAATTAAAGAAAATAACAAGTGCGCGTCTGTTTCTTCCCATCGTGTGTCTCATCGCCGTACTTTTGCTCAATGTGATCAAGACACCGGACTTCTTTAATGTATCTATTCGAAACGGCGTACTTTACGGTTATATCATTGATGTTATCAATCGTGCTTCAGAGTTGGTTATCCTTGCAATCGGTATGACACTGGTAACAGCGGCATCTGGTGGACAGGATATCAGTGTGGGTGCGGTTATGGCTGTAGCAGCTGCTGTTTGCTGTCAGATCCTTTCCGGTGGACAGGTTTCTGTAAATGAGTATCAGAACTCGATTATCATTGCAGTGATTGCAGCGCTTCTTGCATCTGCATTATGTGGTGCATTCAATGGATTTCTGGTTGCCAGGCTGAATATTCAGCCGATGGTTGCAACTTTGATCCTTTACACAGCCGGACGTGGTATCGCACAGCTTGTAACAAATGGACAGATTACTTATATTCGTGTGGATTCTTTTAAGATGGCAGGTGGTTACATTGGAAAGTGTCCGATCCCAACTCCTATTTTCTTTGCGATCATCACAGTTTTAATTGTTTACCTGATCCTGAAGAAAACAGCACTTGGCCTTTACATTGAAAGCGTTGGTATTAATGGAAAAGCAGCCCGCCTTGTTGGATTAAATTCCACAATGATCAAATTCCTTACTTATGTTATTTGTGGTGTGCTGGCTGGTATTGCCGGAATCGTAGCATCCAGCCGTATCTATTCCGCAGATGCAAACAACATCGGTCTTAACCTGGAAATGGATGCCATCCTTGCAGTAGCACTTGGCGGAAACTTCCTTGGCGGTGGTAAATTCAGTCTGATCGGTTCCGTAATCGGTGCTTATACGATTCAGGCTCTGACCACAACACTTTATGCAATGAACGTAAAGGCTGACCAGCTTCCTGTTTATAAGGCAATCGTGGTAGTCATTATCGTTACTCTACAGAGTGATGTATTTAAAAAATATATTGCCGGCTTAAAAGCTAAAAAGAGTGTGGCAGTAGAAGGAGGTCAGAAGTAATGAAAGCAAATGGAATGCAGAAAAAGAAAATGACAGGAAACGGCTTCCTGCTTCTGATAACAATCGCTTTATTTGCAGTAATGTATATTGCAGGTATGATCATCTTTGCTGATAAAGGTTTCGCAAAACCGCAGATGTTTCTGAATCTGTTTGTATCCAATGCGGGACTTTTGGTTATTGCGTGTGGTCTTACAATCGTTATGATCACCGGAGGTATTGATATTTCTGTTGGTTCTGTAACAGCTCTTGTTTGTATGGTTCTTGCAGATCTGATGGAGAATAAGGGTGTAAATACATATGTGGCAGTTTTAGTTGCACTGCTTATTGGTGTTGCTTTTGGTGTTGTCCAGGGCTTTCTGGTAGCTTACCTTGATATTCAGCCGTTTATCGTTACTCTGGCTGGTATGTTCTTTGGACGTGGTATGACAGCTATCATCAGTACTGATATGATTTCTATTAAGAATGAGTTATTCCTGAAGTGGGCAAACTTCCGTTTTTATATGCCTTTTGGTTCTACGAATAAGAAGGGAAAATTCATTCCGGCTTATATTCCTCCTACAGTAGTGATTGCGGTAATCGTTGTTATTATCATTGCAGTTCTTCTGAAATACCGTAAATTCGGACGTAAGCTGTATGCGATTGGCGGCAACCGTCAGAGTGCATTAATGATGGGCCTGAATGTTAAGAGAACAATGTTCCAGGCTTATGTGCTGGATGGCTTTCTTGCTGGACTTGGTGGTTTCCTGTTTTGCTTAAACAGCTGTGCTGGTTTCGTTGAGCAGGCGAAAGGTCTTGAGATGGATGCGATTTCTTCAGCAGTTATCGGTGGTACGCTTCTTTCTGGTGGTGTTGGTACACCGATTGGTACTTTGTTTGGTGTTCTGATCAAGGGTACCATTTCCAGTTTGATTACTACTCAGGGTACGTTATCAAGCTGGTGGGTAAGAATTATTCTTTCACTGTTACTGTGTTTCTTTATTGTAATTCAGTCAGTGATTGCTTCTATGAAGAAGAAAGCGAAATAAGTGATTGTATTATGAAACAAGCTGGGACTTGGATGGGTTCTGGCTTGTTTTTTGTTCTTACAGAGGGGACGCGCGAAACAGCATCTCTCTGTGGGTTCAGTTCCGGGAGCTAAGTAACTCTAAGGTGGAGGAAATCCGCTAAAAGCATGAAGAAAAACGCAAAACTCGCTCCGCCTCCGACTTCGCTCAGACAGGTTGCTGTTTTTCTTCATAACGCGGATTTTCTCCGCCTAAGAGTTACTAAGCCCCCTCCAGATTCACCCACAGAGAGATGCTGTTTCGCGCTGGGTACTGGCAACGATTTGGAGTGAAGTAAGTAAATTTCTGATAAACTGTGGAGAAGATATTGGGGTATGGGCAGGTTGCGAAGAGGATGATGTTATTAACTTGAACGTGAGTATCGATACTTTATTGTTATTGTTCGCTAGTAATATCCTGCGAAGTGTGCTACTGAGAACGGAGTGAACAGTAACACTTTATTTGTTTATAACTGTGAATTATGATGGTTTGCTTGCCATGGGGGGAGTTTTATTTTATACTTTAAACAATGAATGATGTTAAGGTTAAAGGGGATTTTAATCTTGATATTATTGAAGGTATGTGAGAAATGTGGCTTTACTAATGGTTGGATATGTAGTACAATCGTAACTTATTATGCGTTTATTTTAGGAGGATTATTATACAATGTGGATTGCAGATGGATGGAAAGATTATGAGGTTATTGATACTTCCTGTGGGGAGAAGCTGGAGCGTTGGGGGGATTATCTTCTGGTGAGGCCGGATCCGCAGGTTATATGGGATACGCCGAAGGTGAATAAGGGCTGGAAGCATATGAACGGGCATTATCACAGAAGTAAGAAGGGAGGCGGTGAATGGGAGTTTTTTGATCTGCCCGAGCAGTGGGATATTCATTATAAGGGACTTACCTTTAATTTGAAACCTTTTAGTTTTAAGCATACCGGGCTTTTTCCGGAACAGGCGGTGAATTGGGACTGGTTTGGCAATAAGATCCGCAATGCGGGACGTCCGGTGAAGGTGTTGAATCTTTTTGCATATACAGGTGGTGCGACTCTGGCGGCAGCGGCTGCGGGAGCTTCTGTTACTCATGTGGATGCTTCTAAGGGTATGGTTACCTGGGCAAAGGAGAATGCGGTTGCTTCCGGTCTGGGAGATGCTCCAATCCGCTGGCTGGTGGATGACTGTGTGAAGTTTGTTGAGCGTGAGATTCGCAGAGGGAATCATTATGATGCGATCATTATGGATCCGCCTTCTTATGGACGTGGACCGAAGGGGGAGATCTGGAAGATTGAGGATTGTATCCATGACCTGATTAAGCTGTGTACAAAGATTCTCAGCGATGAGCCTTTGTTTTTCCTGATAAATTCTTATACAACAGGTCTGGCACCGGCAGTTCTTACTTATATGTTGTCTACTGAATTGAAAAAGTTCGGCGGGCATGTGGACTCTCAGGAGATCGGGCTTCCGGTAAGCTCTAACGGACTGGTTCTTCCATGTGGTGCTTCTGGAAGATGGGAGGT
>NZ_JBWJVQ010000296.1:0-4375 GCF_056339875.1 Blautia sp. ZXY-1-C6 | reverse complement strand
TAATTCCTATTGAGATTGGCTTTGCTACACCAATTGCATATGAAAGTTGAATTTCACATTTATGTGCCAAATCTGCCGCTACAATATTTTTAGCAATATAACGAGCTGCATATGCTGCTGACCTATCTACTTTTGTACAATCCTTTCCAGAAAAAGCTCCTCCGCCATGATGAGCATATCCTCCATATGTGTCCACAATAATTTTCCGCCCTGTTAAACCACTATCACCATGCGGTCCACCAATTACAAAACGTCCCGTAGGATTTACGTAAAATTTGGTTTCAGAATCTACCATTCTCTGAGGTAAAACACAATCGAAGACATAATGTTTAATGTCTTTTTGTATCTGTTCCTGAGATATTTCAGGATCGTGCTGTGTAGACAAAACCACCGCTTCTAATCGTACAGGTTTCCCTTGCTCATTATACTCTACTGTAACCTGCGTTTTCCCATCTGGTCTAAGATAAGCAAGAGTTCCATTTTTGCGGACTTTCGCAAGCTGTCTAGCTAATTTATGAGCCAACGAAATAGCATACGGCATAAATTCATCTGTTTCATTCGTTGCATAACCGAACATCATCCCCTGATCACCGGCACCTAACATACTTTTTGCATTTTCGCACTCATTCTGCTCTTTTACTTCTAA
Organism: Blautia sp. ZXY-1-C6; assembly: GCF_056339875.1. Taxonomy (NCBI): domain Bacteria; kingdom Bacillati; phylum Bacillota; class Clostridia; order Lachnospirales; family Lachnospiraceae; genus Blautia; species Blautia sp. ZXY-1-C6. Next base: position 3,729 of record NZ_JBWJVQ010000296.1, on the reverse strand, counting down.
TGCTTCATTTACCCCCTGTGCAATATCCTTAGACTGCTCATCAATACATGTAATAACTCCACAGGTATCAGCATCAAATCCATATTTTCCCCTTGTGTATCCAATGTTACGAAGGGTTTCTCTAACAATCTGAGGAATATCAATATATGCTTGCGTTGTTATCTCCCCCATAACTAATACTAATCCTGTAGTTATACTGGTTTCGCAGGCAACACGACTCATTGGATCTTTTTCAATCAGTGCATCTAATATCGCATCGGAAATTGCATCACAAATTTTATCTGGATGTCCCTCGGTAACTGATTCTGATGTAAATAATATCTTTTCCATATTTTTCTCCTCCCTATTGTGATAACCATGAAAAAATCCCTAAAACGCCAAACATAATTATACCTCTAATAGCATCTTCTAATGTGGTAGCTACTTTGTCTTTTTTTATATTTGTTTTATTGAATAATGTAACAACTGCATAATATCCATCACTTTTTACTATTGGAATGAAATTCACCAGCACATTAGAAATCACCAAATAACAATACGGTAGCTGTTTTGGAAAAAATAATAGTACAAGCAATACATAAATACAATTCATAAAATTTCCAGCCAGATAAATTGCAATCCTTTTGTATTTAGAAACCATATAGCTATATGAAGTATCTACATAAAATGCAGGCCAAATAAACATAAATTTAAACCCTATTTTGACTCGACTTTTAGGATAAAATTTTTTCAAAAATAATACATGTCCAAGTTCATGAATAAATATATTTATTATTAAAACTAAAGTTGCTGGAAGAAAATTTACATCTATAATAGAATACGTTGTAGTTCTAAAATATAAATATAATGTCAGAAGAATCATGAAAATCATTCCCATCATATATAGTATATTATCTTTATCATTTTTTACGAACTCCAGTTTTTCCTTTCCGAACAGTGAATCAAATGTTGCATTATCCAATTTAAAGAAATTATTATTTTTTTCTACAATCGTAAAATCTCTTTTACTGTCCTGAGCTATGGTATATTCTTCATATTTAAATATTTTCAAAATATCCTTCTTCCTTCAGCAATCTTAAAAACCAATCATCTTTAAATAAAAATCCACATAACTCACACGGAGAAGTCAAACTCTGCGGATATTCTATATTCTTTTTCTTTAATAGTTCCAAAAATGGTGTAAAACCTTCTGTATAGATTTTATGTAAAACCTTATTATAATCTATAGACTGAATGATTGCACTCAAGCTCTCTTCATGTAAATTTCCCATTAATAAAAGCGTATTTTCTACGACTTGTGAGCAACATGGATATACTTCTAACTTTGCATTAATCAATAATGTTCGATCTAAAAGTCCAATACAGCGCGCTTCATGTTTCTTCAAATCAATAACTTTTATAAACTGGGAATCAGAAAATATCTCTGCTGATCCGGTATTAATAACTGGTTGATATGCATAATTTGTCTTAAAGGCATGTTCCCCCATCTCATTGATAATATCACCTGGCTGAATACCATCTTTTAAGAAGCAACCAACAATTTCCGTACTTACCTCTAAATCATTTGCAATATCTACAATATTTAAGATATTCTGCAAATCAATAAATTCCTTATGAAATTGATCATAACTAAAGGAAATCATTTTTATCTTAGATTTATTTCTTTCAATAAAATTTCTTGCCTTATTGATGTCCTTTCCCCAGAATCCATTAGTTTTAATTGTAATTCCAACTTTTCTACCATAATCAAAATTAATTATATGCTCTACCAAATCAGGATATAGCATAGGTTCACCGCCAGTCACACCAATGAGATCTATAGATGGACATTCCTTAATATTTTTTAGAATCAAATCTAATTCCTCTATTGTAAGAGTTTTACCTCTTACAAGCCCTCTTGAGTCACAACACATTTTACATCTTGCATTACAATTTTCAGTTAATAAAATTCCACATCCTTTAAATTCCATTTTTTTCCCATCTCCTTCTAAAAATAAAAATTATACATAATACAGTAGCAAATAATGCTATTGAATATAAAATATTTTCTTGAATCATCAAATAATCGCTATTTCGTGTATTAAAGTACTGGTTAAACTTTATGAAAACAGGATTTGAAGCGTCATACCTAACCAAAAAGCTCAATTTGGGGTTAGCAATCGAAGCCACCATTGAAAATAACCAAAAAGCAAAATTTACTACATAGGCTCCAATAACACTTTTAAACAAAAATCCCCACATACTTGCCAATAATATTTCATAAATAATTGCACTTTCGAAGTAGAACAAAGTTGCCAAAGTATAAGAGAAATCCTGATACACAATACTTATACCTATAACTCCACCAAAAACAATAATACTCATCCAAGCTAATATCACCGCAATTTTTGTCAAAAAATAGCGAAGCCAATTGTATCCCATAAGTTTATAAAATAGGATATTTTTATTTTTGTAATCTGATACAAAAGACTGAATAATCAATACTGGAAAAATAAGCATTCCAAACTGTGTGATTACCGTATAAATGCTAACGTATAGCTCACTAATTGTCGGATTGGAAATCTTATCCAGACTTACAAGTAGTACATATCCTAGAACAAAACAGATTGCTACAGTAAGTAAATAAAATAAAAAAAAGTGATTTTTTATATTTTTTCTTATTTCCATATTATTCCCCCCTTATATACATAGCTACAATCTCGTCTTTAGAAGCAATTTCTGTAATTTCCAGATTGTTAATATAATAGTATTTCCCTTCCATATATTCTAAATCAGATAAATTATGTGTAATATTGATAATAACCGCTTCATGAGTTTTCTTATATTCCATAAGGAATTCATACAAATCTATAGAACTATTTTTATCCAAAGCATTTGTAAATTCATCTAATATAATCACTTTAGGGTCTGCTGATAAAAACGCCAATAATTTTATTTTTTGCTTCTGACCATCACTCATCTTCTTGATTTGCAAGTTTTTAGATACTTTATTTAATTTTAACAGGTCATATAAACCCATAATTTTCTGTGCTTCAAATTTCTTTTTTAATAATTTTATCACATCATCAAGAGTAAACTCTGCCGGAATATTACTACTGCTTCCAATAAGAATTGCCTCCTGATTTTCTTCAATTTTTCCCTCAAATTCTAACATTCCTACACATGTTTTAGCAAAACTTGATTTTCCAGCGCCATTGCTTCCTAAAATATGGTTTATATATTTCTTATCAAATGAAATGTTTACATTTTCAAGTAGCTTTTTTTTCCCTACTTTCAAACTATAATTAATCAGTTTCATTGCAGTATCCTTTCCAAATAGGTGTTTATAAAATATATGAAGCATTCTATAAACACCTATTTCTCATAAAATATGATAAGTCTACAAATCTCTCCGTCTTTTTATATTTAGTGTCCTTTACTACCAACGACAGCTTTAAGGGTAGCGACAATGAAGTACCACATGCTGTTAATATTTTCCAGTTTTAAGGCCTCCATTTTCTGATCCATAACCTCTTTTTTTGTTTCGTTATTTTCTTTAAATTCATTAATTTTCATCTCTAATTCCTCCATTTTAAATCAATTTTTTTATTAGTGTCCCTTACTACCAACAACTGCCTTAAGAGTTGCAACAATGAAATACCACATACTATTGATATTTTCCAGCTTTAAGGCTTCCATCTTTTTCTCCATAACTTCCTTTTTATTTTCATTGTTTTCTTTAAAATCGTT
>NZ_JBWJVQ010000295.1:0-8220 GCF_056339875.1 Blautia sp. ZXY-1-C6 | reverse complement strand
CCATAAAACGTTATGGAATCGATGCCCTTGGTGCCATGGCGCAGGGTCTTTTCTGCTCCCTGCTGATCGGCACGATCATCAACACACTTGGAACACAGTTTCATATTTCATTTCTGACCACTGCTGTGGCAACTGTAAACGACACACAGTATACCGTAGGCTCTCTGGCATCTGCCATGAGCGGTCCTGCCATGGCTGTTGCCATCGGCTATGCGCTGCATTGTCCACCGTTGGTGTTGTTTTCACTGATCACTGTTGGCTTTGCATCTAACGCATTAGGCGGTGCAGGCGGACCACTGGCTGTATTATTTGTTGCCATCTTCGCTTCCGAAATCGGAAAAGCAGTATCTAAGGAAACCAAAATTGATATTCTGGTCACTCCACTTGTCACGATCGGTGTAGGTGTTGCCCTGTCCGCGTGGTGGGCTCCGGCACTTGGAAGTGCAGCGATGAAAGTAGGAAATATTATTATGTGGGCAACCAACCTGCAGCCGTTCCTGATGGGAATCCTTGTTTCTGTATTCGTGGGTATTGCACTGACACTTCCTATCTCATCTGCCGCCATCTGTGCTGCGCTTGGCCTTACCGGACTTGCCGGAGGAGCTGCTGTAGCAGGATGCTGCGCACAGATGGTAGGTTTCGCAGTAATGTCCTTCCGTGAGAACAAATGGGGCGGACTTGTTTCTCAGGGAATCGGAACATCCATGCTCCAGATGGGAAATATCGTAAAAAATCCACGCATCTGGATTGCACCGATTCTTACTTCAGCCATCACCGGACCTCTTGCAACCTGTCTGTTCAAGCTTCAGATGAACGGAACCCCTGTTTCTTCCGGTATGGGTACCTGCGGATTCGTAGGACAGATTGGTGTCTACACCGGATGGATGAATGATATTGCCGCAGGAACAAAAACAGCTGTCACAGGCTGGGACTGGGCCGGGCTTTTGCTGATTTCCTTTATCCTGCCTGCAATCCTGTGTCCGCTCATCAACATGTTTATCCGTAAGCTTGGATGGGTGAAAGACGGGGATATGACACTTTCATAAGCAAAAACAGCAGCGTTACCTGTCAATTGAAACTGTTACTTGATAAAAATTTCAGCTAACAGTTTCAATGGTAACACAGCTGCTTTTTATTTTTCCACTTCCGTATATTGATTTCCCTGAGGATCACTCAAATTGTCATCCACATAAATTTTTCATCCCTTTGGAAATCGCCTTTCAGTGATAAGATTTTTATATTCGTACTTCTTCATCCATTTTAAGCAATGCACTCTTAGCCAGCTGATCTGCCTCTTCATTGTAGTGATTGCCCGTATGAGCTGCTATTTTACAAAAAGAAATCTTTACTTTCTTTCCTGCTTCCTGCATATGGGCTGCGTATTTGCTGGTCAGAGGTGTTTTGGCTCTCCACACACCTGTTACCCACTTCTCTACACCTTCGTAATCATAGCGGATTTCCACAGCTGGATATTTGTTTTCTATGGCCCAGTTTACTGCAGTCATGGAACCAAGCATCTCTCCTGCCACATTTCGGATCGCGACTCCTGCAGAATCACTGCCGCTGCCGGATTTACGGATTTCCTGTCCATCCGGTGTAAGGATCACACAGCCGAATGCATATCTGCCAATACTTTTCTCGAAACTTCCATCTACATAAGCAATGACCATATTTTCAGGTACTTCCACGATTCCTGCCGCCTCTTTTGCTTTATCACCGGATACATTTCCTGTTGTCTCCATGTTCAGAAAAGCCAATGCTTCCTCTTTCTCTGTAAATCCCCGAAACTCAGCTCCTGAATATCCGCTTACTGCCTTCTGGCACTCCGCCCATGTAGCAAAAAGTCCTGTTTTATGTCCCTTGCGTACTGCATATATTTTCTTCTTTGCCATAAAATCCTCCTGAACAATCAATATTTTGACCCACATTACTTTACTATATTTTGATTAATACTATATAATCTTTCTTTCTATCAGGCAAGTTATACAATGGAAATTTCTCAAAAAAATAACGTGCAGATACATTTTGAAATCGAGATAAACCTTCAAGCCTGAAGTTATCTGTCGACTTCGATGTTTCTGCACGTTTTTTATAAGAACAGATATTTTTAATCAATATCCTACCTGTAGCAATCACATAAAATACTGCATTATTCTTTATCTTATAAAGCTTTATAATACAGTTTCACAATATCCTGCTTTCTGGAGGATCTTGGATTTACTGCAATATTCCCGCTCTTCATAGCATCATCTGCCATGGCATCAATCTTGCTTTCAATCTCCTCATCAGAAATCTCTTCTCCCTTCTTTGCCTGGCGGATGGCTGTGGTCAGATCTTCCGGGATTCCGATATCTTCGTTTAATTCCCTGATGGCATCCACCAGCATCAGTGGTTCGAATTCATCCTCATATGCAGGAATCGGACTGATATAATTATAAATCTTCAGATATCTGCCATGATCTGCCAGCGCATTATATTCTGCAATCACAGGGAGAAGAACTGCATTTGCCACTCCATGTGCCACATTAAAGAAAGCACTTACCGGATGACTCATGGCATGGACATTTCCAAGTCTTGCAAAGGAAAAGGCGATTCCTGCAAAAAGAGAACCTGTAAGCATTGCTTCTGCTGCCTCCAGATCTGTACGTCTTGCCACAAAACGGCGGATATTTCCACCGATCAGCTCCATTGCTTTCTCTGCCATTGCGTCAGAAAAAGGAGATGCTGCTGTGGAAACATAAGCCTCCTCCGCATGAATAAATGCATCGATTCCGCAGGCTGCTGCCACAGATGCCGGAGCAGAAGTGAGAAGCTCAGGATCCAGGATTGCATATGCAGGAAGAAGTTCATAACTGAATACTGTCAGCTTATAATCTCTGCTGTGGTCAGTGATAACAGAAAATGCCGTAACCTCTGAGCCGGTTCCCGCAGTAGTCGGGATTGCGATCAGCGGAACAATTTTTCCGGGAACCTTATGTGCCCCCTCATATTCTGTAATACTGCCGCCATATTTAGCCGTAACTCCCACTGCTTTTGCCACATCCATAGGAGAACCACCGCCCAACGCAACGATAAAATCTGCACCGGATTCCTTATACGCTTCTGTCGCTTTTTCCACTGTGGTGACAGACGGATTGGCTTCTACATCTGTAAAAATATCCACTGCCATTCCGGCGTCTTTCAGATAATCCGCCACCTTATCCACAACTCCCATTTTCCGGAGAGTTGGTCCTGAGATCAGCATTGCATGAGAACCTCCAAGCTTTTTGGCACATTCCGGAAGCTTCGCCAGAGTACCTGCACCGACTGTAATATTCTGAGGAATAAAAAATTCAAATGGATTCATTAATTTCTGCCTCTTTTCCTGTATTTTTTCAATATTGCAATGTGTAGGGCATCTACCCTGCACAAATTCAAAACTCTGTTACCCAAAATAATTCCTAGTACAGCGTTTCGTAAATAACTATACCAATCGCGTAGGATGCGGATTCGAGTGTGCTGGTATAAAAACGCAGGCGTAGCGGGCTACGCTGAGGCTTTTAGACCTGTGCAATCGGATTCGCAGACAAGGGAGTGGTATAGTTATTTCGAAAACGATGTACTAGCAATAATTGTCATGTCATTTATAGCGTTATGCCATAGAGGAAAGCACCCTGTCAATAGCCGCATCGATTACCACATCAAGCTCTTCATCATCAGCCTCCGGCATAAGACTTGCTGCATCCTCATCAGAGATCAGTTCAATAAGTTTACCAAAGTCTTCTTTATATTTACGTTTACAGATCGCATAAAATACAACTCCAAGTAAACTCCAGCTACCTACCATAAGCCATTCCTGAAATACCAGACTTCCACCGGAACCCGGAATACAGTAAACCAGAAGCATCAGCCCTGACATGACTACTGCCATAAAACCTACAAATTTGTAGTGGCCTACTTTGTAAGGTCTTGCCATATCCGGTTCCTTTTTACGAAGGATCAGGAAAGAGACAGAAACCATACAGTATGCAAGGCAGCATCCGAAGTTACCTGCATCACAGATCCAGACCATCATTGTTCTTCCTGCAAAAGGAGCCAGCATAGTCAGGGCACCGATCAGATACAGAGAATTAACCGGAGTTTTGTGCTTCGGATGAAGCTTTGCAAAAAACGGAGGAATCATGTAGGATTCTGCCATAGAGTACATGGCACGGGAACCGCCAAGGAGGAAGGAGTTCCATGATGTAATAATACCACACATTCCACCTACAATGATAACCTTGGCCATAATCTTTGTCCCGAAAGCCTTGGCCATGGCATCTGCTGTTACAAGTCCTGTTCCCTGCTGAGACTCAATAATCTCTGCCGGATTCAGGATATAACCTACTGCAAGAATAACCAGTGCGTAAAATACAACAGCCAGCACAACAGAGAGGATCATCATTTTACCGATTTTTTTCAGCGGAACATTAATCTCCTCTGCTGCCTGTGGGATAACGTCAAAACCAATAAAGAAAAACGGAGTGATAACTGCAACCTTAATAATACTTTTCATTGCTTCGCCAGTACCGTTTCCAACAAACATCTGTCCCTGAAGATTATCCACACTTCCTGTAACCACAGAAGCCACGATCAGAATAATTCCGGCACCGCCGATAATACAGGTAAGAACAGTCTGCAGAACTGCTGCAGTTTTTGCTCCATTAATGTTAATTATCATAATAAGAAAAGCAATCACAATTGCCACGATCAGCCAGGATGCATAAACATCAAAGCCTGCAACTGTATAGAGATATCCTTTCAGGAACCCCGGCCACAGATAAGTGATGATTGTGGGAAATGCACATGCCTCAAAGCAGGCAACACTTACATATCCAAGAATAATCGCCCAGGTACAGATAAAAGAACCTGTGGAGCCCATTGCCCTGTAGCTGAATACATGCTCACCACCACACTGAGGCATGGCCGCTGTAAGCTCTGCATAGGTCAGGCCTACAAAGAAGATCATGATTCCACCGATTGCAAATGCAATAGCTGCACCAAGCACACCACCGGATTCAATCCAGTTACCGGAAGAAACTACCCAGCCCCAGCCGATCATGGCGCCAAATGCAATTACAAGTATGTCCCATGCACCAAGTACTTTGTCAAATTCAGATGTTTTCTGTTCCATAGGTCAGGCCTCCTTTTTTCCGTATTTTTTTGCGATCAGGTCTTCCAGATATTCTGCTGTTCCCTGAATTCCCAGAAAATCACTGTTAATAAGAATATCCCTGTTATGTCTGTCACCGCGGTTACTTCCTGTCAGTGCCAGATGTCTCTTATGATAACGTTTATCCTTCTCATCCAGCAGAAGCTTTGCATCCTTTTCCGAAAGATTATGGCTTTCCATAATGTTATGAATGCGAACATCATTAGGTGCATAAATAAATGCTCTCACTAGCTGGATTCCTTCTGTATCTTTCAGAATATAATCTGCAGACCGTCCGATGATCACGCAGGCTTCTTTCTGCGCCAGCTTCCGGATAATCTGCTTCTGTACATGAATGGCGCGGTCTGTCAGATCCGCATATTTGGAAAAGGAACCTCTCACATCTCCCTGTGCACCTTTACCTGCGATGGTTCCGCCTTCCTCTACTCTGTCCATAATGTCTGTAGGGATGCCTACCTCTTTGATAATCTCATCCACAAGATCACGATCATAAAACTTAATCCCCAGATCCTGTGCAATCTTCTTACCTATGGCATTGCCCTTGGCTCCATATTCGCAGCCAATCGTAATTACCAGATGTTTCATGCTCTTCCCTCTCACACTCAAATTTTTATCAGATTCTGATATCATAAAAGGGCGCACGAATATAATTCGTGACGCCCTTGTCCTTACTGTATCACACCGTTGCCGGATTTTTATTTTTCCAGAGATTTAATTGTATCTTCGATGATTGCTACAGCTTTGTCGCACTCTTCTTCTGTAACAATAAGCGGTGGGATCATACGGATGATATGCGCTCCGATAGCTGTGATCAGAAGATGTCTGTCAAGACAACCATGTTTTACATCCACTCCGCCGATAGTATCATCAAATTCCACACCTACCAGAAGTCCCTGATGTCTTACTTCTTTTACATGAGGAAGCTTCTCAAGCTTAGCTGCAAAGTAATCGCCAACCTTCTTTGCATTTCCAGCCAAATCTCTGTCCAGAAGCTCATTCACCTCAGCCAGTGCAGCTGCACAGCTTACCGGATGTCCGCCGAATGTAGTTCCATGGGAACCTGCTGTGAAAGCTTTTGCAACCTCTGCTGTTGCACAGATGGCACCGATTGGCATTCCACCGCCCAGAGCCTTTGCCATTGATACGATATCCGGTTTGATACCATAGTTCATATAGGACATAACAGCACCTGTTCTGCACCATCCTGTCTGTACTTCATCAATCAGAAGAAGCATATCGTTCTCATCACAGAATTTACGAAGTCCCTGCATGAATTCCATTGTTGCAGGATGTACGCCACCCTCGCCCTGTACAGGCTCAACCATAATGGCAATTGTGTTCTCTGTACATGCATCCTTGAAAGCCTGAAGGTCATTGTACGGTGCATAGGAGAAACCATAAGTCATAGGTCCGAATCCAACCTGGCATCCATTACCCGGCTGACCTGTTGCAGACATGGCACCAAAGGTTCTTCCATGGAATCCCATCTTTGCAGTTACGATATGATAACGGTTTGGACCATACTTTTCAATACCATATTTACGGGCCATTTTGATCATTGCCTCGTTAGCCTCTGTACCAGAGTTCTGATAGAAAATCTTGTCCATTCCGATTGTTTCACAGACCTTCTCAGCCAGCAGCGCCTGCGGGATTGTATATGGATAGTTGAATGTATGCATAATATCATCTAACTGATCCTTTGCAGCAGCTACAACCTTAGGGTTACAGTTTCCTGCGCTGTTTACTGCAATACCAGCATAAAAATCAAGATATGGGGTTTTATTCTCATCATAAATGTACATGCCCTCTGCTGTCTCTGCAAGGAAATCAAATCTCTCATAAGTCTCGATCATGTACTTGTTTACTTTGTCCTTAATGTCCTGAAAAGTTAATCCTGTGTCTTTTAATTTCATAGCTGTGCCCTCCTGCATCCTTAAGATAATAAAAAAAGCAAAGACAAACTGACCCGTATGGGTAAGCGCCTTTGCTTAACTTTTTCTGTGTATTATTTTGTACATCCTTACAATATCACTGCCCTTATGATTTGTCAACATGTTTTTTTGAACATTTACATTTTTTACAGAAAGATCGTTACTGAGAACGGAGTGAACAGTAACGAAAGCTCTGTGTTCTCCTTATTGTATATCCAATATTTCCTGCATATTCGTGCGATAATAAAGGTTTCTCAACAATTCATAACAACACAGCCTCTTCATGAAATGGCAGACTGACAAACCATTACATACATCCTTTCTTTTCAGATATTCATTTTCTGGTGTATCTTTTTCATTATTTTGTGCATTATATTGTACATTTTACACTCATACTTCGGATAAAATCACCTGCTTCACTACTCAGTTCTACACTATGGTAATCCACCAATCATACAAGGGAGAATCCTGCAAACAGGATTCTCCGCCTGCGGCAGACCGCTTCAGCAACAAAATTCCTGATACAACTGCATCAATGATAATCCAGAAAAAAACAGGTACAGCAAGCTTTCTCCTTCCCTGTGTTCCGATAGACATGCTCCTGATCCGTTTCAAACTTAAACACCTGATCTCTGTGGATTTCATACTTCTCACCATGACATTCCAGAGTAAGCACACCCTCCATAACAGCCAGATATTCTCTTGTCTTCTCCCCATGGCTGCCACTGATATAAACACCACCCGGTTCCACCTCGATCCGGTACACCTCCACCAGACGGGTATCCTCATAAGGCAGACAGGTCCATACCCTGTACTGTCCTGCTATCTCCTTGGTAGGAACCAGTTCTGCCGGTGTCACCAGACAACAGTCCACTCTCGGCGGCTGTATCAGCTCCTGAAACTCTATCCTCAGACCACTTGTAATCTTCCCCAGCACACCCAGAGAAGGATTGGCAGTCCCTCTCTCAATCTGAGCCAGCATACTCTTACTCACCCCCGTCTGCTCAGACACCTGATCCAGACTCATACTCTTGGATTTCCGAATCCTCTTCAGATTCACCGCCACATTATTCGATAAATAATCCATATGTCCCCGTT
>NZ_JBWJVQ010000294.1:0-11750 GCF_056339875.1 Blautia sp. ZXY-1-C6 | reverse complement strand
TATGGGAACAGGGAAAGCATCAGGATGCAGACGATATTTTTGAGTATATTATTACAACCTCTGAGCAAATGAGTTCGGATTATCTTCCGGATGTTGCAGACTTTTTGTTCAACTATGCACGTTGCTTACACGATCAAGACGAAGATGAGAAGGCGAAGGCTCAGTATCTGAAATGCATCAATATCTGGTCTGAAATGTCTGAGGATGGAAATAGAAAACTGGCCCTTGCACATCAGGAAATTGCGGATATTTTCTTTAGTGAGAATAATGCAGCGGACGCTCTTGAACATTATGTATTAGCTGAAAAGTTTAATGCGGAAGATTTTTATGTGGAGGTTGATGTACTTGACAGCGTAGCAGCGTGCCTGCTACTGTTAGACAAACCGGAGGAAGGAATTCAGAAATTTAAAGAATTGCTTGAAATATTGGTTAAGTATAAGGCGAACGACACAGAAGCAAAATTCCAGTTGTGTAATAATCTTTTCTGCATCATCGATGCGGAGTCTGAAGAAGAGATAGAATTGAGAGAAATGTTAAATGCAGCAGATTAAAGATGAACCTGCTACCGTAGAATATGTTCATAATTTCTTAACAAACCGAGAAGAAAAATAGCACACGTTTTATCACAGACAAATGAATAGGTTTCTGGCATAATTTGAGTAGTGAAAGCTACTTGAGCCAGAGGAGAACACCCATGGTTTAGGTTACGGCTTGAACTGTGGGTGCTTTTTTTATCCTACACAATAATGTACATTATGAACATATCATAAATTCTGCGAGATGTGTCTTGCTTGATAACCCCGATGGAAGCCGAAGAAAATGGCTGCCGTCTTAGTCCCAGTGCGTATGTTTCAGAAGAATATGACCTTGAGATAGGTGTGACAGATTTAGATTTAGAGGTCTTGATGTGTGAAAACAGCAAACTACAAGCAGAGCTTGAAGAAATTCAAGATGAGTTTGTAGAAACAATGGGAGAATTTATTCGACTTAAACAGGAATGGGAGGGCTGTTAATGGAGAAAAAATCAAACGAAATCAGAACTAAGCACAATAAACTTCACGTGGGGAACCGAGCAGAATTAAAAGGCTGTCCGGTGGCAAAAGTGACCCACAAAAAGAAAGATGATTATATGACATCGCTTGAATTTACAGAAGGAGTTTATAATCAGCCGATAAAGATGGTAACAATCTATTTTCAGGATGGAAGCATTCGGAATGAAACGCCGCTTACAGAAGCAAATATAGAATCATAGAAAGCTAGACAGTCACCTCTACAAGTATGTAGGCTGTCAGACCTGTGAGGATAACGAAAAAAGAATATATATCTTGTCGCCAACTGAGCGATGCCGCACTACCAATAAAGTAACGAGCATGAGCCGGAGCGAAATGTTTATGTGATGTATTGAGAATCAATGCAGATCATAGCATTTTGTTCCGGCTTTTTGTCGTTATATGGCAATACTTGTCGATGTGAGAATCGGCGAGTGTGTTGTTGGTGCGGTAATCCATGCTTTTGGCAAATAATTTTCCACAGCCTTTTCCTGATGCGCACAGGAAGGGACTGTGTTTTATATATAAGTACACATTTATCTTTGATCTAAAAACGGCCTTGTCTATTTTTATGCCTTAAAAGGCGGAAAGGACAGTAATATGCAGAATGTAATTGACAAGATTGAGCTGACTTTTGCAGCTCTGGATGGTTTTCTGGGATGGTTCTTCGGTGACCTTGACGGTTTCCTCTACGCACTCATCATCTTTGTGGTGATGGACTACTTTACAGGGATTTTAGCAGCAGGCGTGAAGAAGGAGCTTTCCAGTGCGGTGGGCTTTAAGGGCATCGCAAAGAAGGTGTGCATCTTCGTTCTCGTGGGTATTGCCAATATCCTGGATACGCAGGTTCTTCAGAACGGAACGGCGATTTGCACGGCAGTGATTTTCTTCTATCTGGCGAATGAGGGAATCAGCATTCTGGAAAATTCCGCAGCGATCGGAATCCCTATCCCTGCAAAACTGCGGGATATGCTCATCCAGCTTTCCGATGAAAAGAAGCTGCCGGGTAAGGATGAAAAGCCGGAAGATGACAACAAAACTGAGGAGTAAGTAAAAATGGGGCGGCGTGGAGACGGTTTTCTGCGCCGCTCCGAAATTAAGGAGGAATCGAGATGAGCCTGACAAAAGCTGTTTTAACAAGTCCGGACGAAAATCCATTCGGGAAGCCTGTGTATGTAAGGGGCGTTCTCTATCTGGATGATGTCCCGGAGGATGACAGTGCCAATGATGCCGGAGATAGCAGTGTGGACAAGCCGGGGGATGCTGACAATGAAGAACCAGAAAATGGTGGCGGAAACAATGACGCAGATCTGCCGCCGGAGCGGGAAGAAGCTCCCTCCGAATATGAAAATGACGGGAATACGGCAACGATTGGGTATGGTGAGCTGAAAACGCTTGGAGCTGAAAGCCGCTATGAAGAGATCAAGATGCTGAATGGTATGAAGGATAACGTCCTTTCTGTTGGTTTTGTGCTGTTAATTCCATAAGGAATTGCCTTGGCAGTGTGTCGTTTGGATGCACTAAGCTGATCCTTACCATCCTTTCCGCTTTGGCACAGGATGAAAGCAGATCCATCTCGGATAACATCCGCTGGTCCATCCAGAAGAAATTCCAGCGGGGTGAGGCAATGGTGGACTTAAGCCGGATGCTGGGATATGACAAGGGAGAGAACGGGGAATGGGTCATCAACCCGAAGCAGGCAGAGATTGTTCGATACATTTTTGAACGCTATGTGTGCGGTGTATCCGCAACTGCCATCTCCAAGGAACTCAATGCGATGGGGAAGAAAACAGTGCGGGGCAGCATCTGGAGGGCAGACGCAGTGCTGTTTATCCTCCGAAATGAAAAGTATGTGGGTGACTGCGAAAGCCAGAAAACTGTCACAAAAAACTTCCTGACCCATGAAGTCAGTATCAACGAAGGAGATGCACCAAAGTATTATGTGACAGACCATCATGTAGCAATCATTGACCGGCATACCTGGAATCAGGCACAGATGATGCTTTTGGGAGGAGAAGAAGCCAGGGATAAAAAAGAAAAGAAGCGCCGGGCAAACAATGCTTCCCCGTTTACAAACCTGACCTATGGGGTGGACGGCTGCAATGAGCCGATGTTCAGAATCGGCTATAACACACCGCTTTACACCTACACGGATGAGCGTTCCGCAAAGGCAGAACCGTAGCCGAGAGAATAAATGGAAAGCACTTTGTGGAAACTATGTCGGTGGAGTTCTTGGAGTTCCTCACGGACTGTTATCGGGTGGTGTATTACTGATAAAGATGTTTGATAAATTGTGAATTTACAGACAGTTCAGAATATAAACTTGCAATTCGCTTGCTATTTTTGCGTCGTTGTGGTAAATTATAAACATAATGGGTGTATTATACTCTTCGCCGAGTAAAGCACCGAACAGCTTGGCTGTTTATGCGAGACAGACGAGCTGGAAAGGAGAGTGCAAATATGGGACTCTATTTAAATCCAGGGAATGAAACATTTGCAGAACTTGTTCAAGCAGATATTTATGTCGATAAAACAGGTTTGATTGCATATATGAATGGCTGTATTGGAAAAGCAAAACATTTGATTGCGTCCAGCAGACCGAGAAGATTCGGGAAAACATTGGCTGCTCAAATGCTAACTTCATATTACAGTAAAGGTTGCGATTCCAGTGAAGTCTTTAGCAATCTTGAAATTGCAAAAGATAAATCGTTTGAACTGCATCTCAATAAGTATGATGTAATTAGTCTTGATATTCAGTGGATGCGTGGCGTTGCAATCGGAAAAATTCAAGAGGGAGAAAACACGACTGTATTAGGATATATACAGAGCGAGATATTGAAAGAACTTCGACAGGAATATCCTCAATATGTGAATGAAAAAGAAAATTCCGTTGCGGCAACACTTGCGAATATCAACCAAGAAACTAAGAAAAAGTTCATAATCATCATTGATGAGTGGGATTGTGTATTTAGAGAAGATAAGGAAAATCTTGCTTTGCAGTCTGAGTATATTAATTTTCTAAGAAGTCTTTTCAAGGGAGGCCCTGCTGATCGATTCGTAAAACTAGCATATATCACAGGTATTCTGCCAATCAAGAAATATGGTACACAGTCTGCTTTAAATAATTTTAGAGAACTTACCATGACCTCACCGGGAGGAATAGCAAAGTATATTGGATTCACGGAAGCAGAAGTTAAAGTGCTTTGCAAAGAGCATGATATGCCGTTTACAGAAATGAAGAAATGGTATGATGGCTATTATTTGAACCGGGTTGGTCATGTATACAGTCCGAATTCTGTAATGGAAGCAATCAATAACGAAGAATTTCAAAATTATTGGTCACAAACTGAAACATATGAATCACTCAAAGTTTATATCGAAATGGACTTTGACGGCCTAAAGCAGAGAATTGTGGAAATGCTGGGCGGAGCAAGAATCAAAATAGAAGTAGGTTCTTTCCAAAATGATATGACCACATTCCACTGTGCAGATGATGTTTTGACCTTACTGATTCATCTGGGATACCTTGCCTATGACAGCAAAACTGAAAAAGCATTTATTCCGAATGAAGAAGTCCGCAGTGCATTCGTTCTTGCAATCAGAAATAGAGGTTGGGATGAAGTTTACAAGGCAATCGAAAATTCAGAAAAACTTCTAAAAGCGACCCTTGCAATGAATGAAACAGCAGTAGCAAAAATGCTACAGGATGTTCATATGCAAAACAGCTCCAGCCTTGTGTATAACAATGAGGTATCGCTGGCAAGTATTATTCAGCTTGCGTATTACACAGCAGCAAAGGAGTACACAATCATAAGAGAACTGCCTGCCGGTGAAGGATTTGCTGATATGGTTTTCATTCCCAAACGAACCTCAAAGAAGCCGGCATTGGTTGTAGAACTGAAATGGGATAAGAGTGCTGAAGGTGCTATTTCCCAGATTAAAGATAAAAAATATGTTACTGCACTGGAAGAATACAAAGGAAATATCCTACTTGTAGGAATCAACTACGATAGGAAAACTAAGGAACATCAGTGCAAGATTGAAAAATACGAAATGTAAATAGTACAAAAATATCTTAGCCCACCATGTGAGCATCCAACTTCGTAATGATTTTACGGAGAAGGAAACTTACATGGTGGGCTATTTTTATACTGCCCGCTATACCACAGACAGCACCCAAGAAAAATCAAGGGTGCCACTGTGTCGCTTATGCGGGCAGTTTTCTGTTATGTAGTTTGAACTTTTGTAGTTATGCTGTGTTCAGACGGTGCGCCTGAGAATTCAAATTCCTAATCCATATAAAATCGCCTTTAACTCTTTTACAGTCCTTGTGAGAATTTCCTCTTCGGTAGCATTGCAGTCCAGCAGCAGACGGTGGAGTTCGGAGTCTGCCGTGGATACAGAGTGATGAAGGCTGTCTACCAAGAGATCATCTGTGGATACCTTGGTCTTGCCATAGGATATCACCGCCGTTTCTTTTATTGTACCATAAAACGGCAATAACAGCCAGAAATATTTGGCTAAATATCAATATGCCAGCACACTAGCAAATTGAGGAAAAGGCTGCAACTACAAACATTTTTCCGAAAATACTCTAAATCAAAACAATTTTTTTAGTACTGTATTTGTTAGTATGGAAAAACTTGGGAATATCTGGTATAATGAATAGCAGATAATTAGCAGTTATCCATTATCTCTAATTGTATTAAGGATATTCTTTTTCAGAGGAATGGTATACATGAAATCAAATCGCCTATTTATAAAAACCAAAAATAAAAAGATAGAGTATATGCAGGATAAAATTTTAGAATTACTATTTTATATTTTCAGAATATTTCCTGTTCAAAAAAGGAAAATTGTTGTTTCATGTTTCAAAAATCACGGTTATTGTGATAGCCCCAAATATATTATTCAACAACTGTTAAAATTAGATTGCACGGCAAACATAGTCTGGCTATGCGATTTTGAAAATCCACCTGAAATGCCAGCTTGCATACGTCAAGTTCCATATCATTCGATCCGGGGAATTTACGAACAGGTAACAGCTCAAATATGGATTTCTAATCGCCGCAAGTCACGATATGTTCGAAAGCGAAAAAATCAATATTATATCCAGACATGGCATGGTGGTGTTCGACTGAAAAATATGGAACGTGCAGCAATAAATAAGTTGTCCAAGAGGTATATTGATAGTGCAAAAAATGATTCTAAAATGATAAATTTATTCTTGTCTAATAGTGACTTTTCTACCTTTCTTATAAGAAGAGATATGTGGTATTCAGGAAAGATACTGCAAAAAGGACTTCCGCGAACGGATGTATTGTTAAACGGAGATCGTAATACTATAGCTAAAAAAGTAAAGTCTTGTCTATCAATTAATGAAGACAACAAAATATTATTATATGCGCCTACTTTTCGAGCGGATATGGGAGTTACTCAATACACACTACCATCCAGTCAAATATTGACAGAACTGGAAAACTGTACAGGCAATAAGTGGACGTTTGTCATTCATATGCATACAAATGTTTATAACCCCAAATGCTGGCCAGGGAATTCAGAAAAAGTAATAAATGCTTCATCTTATGAAGATGTACAGGAATTACTTATAGCAGCTGATTTTTTAATCAGTGATTATTCCAGTATTATTACAGATTTCGCATTATTAAATAAACCTATACTGATATATTGTCCAGATTTAGAGGATTATCTTTCGGACAGAGGATTTAATCAGGATTTTAATGCTTTGCCTTTTCCAAAAGCATATACAGTTTCTGAAGTTATAAATAAACTTCCAGCAGCTGTATCGCAAAAAGAAATAAATACATTGGATTGGATGAAGAAAGAGTATGGCCTGTGCGAAACCGGACGTGCTTCCAAAACAGTCGCAAATATAATAAAAAATGTACTGGAGGGAAAAGAATAATGCAAGGTCTTTCAACAATCATAACTTTTTATAATGGATTGTCTTCCTTAAAAATGTGTATCAATCTGCTGCAGGATGCATTAAAAGCAGAAGATATATATGAAATTATTGTCGTCAATGACAATCCAACCATGAATATTAACTTTTTAGAGGATGAATATTCTGTCCAGGTATTAAATATGCCGGAAAATAAAGGGTATGCAGCAGCCTGTAATTATGCTGTTGATCACGCACGGTATGATACATTGCTGTTTATGGATTGTGATATCTATCCAACAGGTAATTGGCTACAAAACATGAAAAAAACATATGCAGATATAGGGGAAAAGGGATGTGTATCCGCGACAATCTATGAAACAGATTCCGGAAACTTATTTGGATATGGTATGGGAATTTATGAAATTGATATTCTGTTGTTTCTTCGCCATGGAAAGCCTTCTGCATTCTCCCAAAAAGACCATGATGTTCCTCTTGTGTCTTCTGGCTGCATGATGATGAATCATAATTTATACCAGGAACTTGGCGGACAGGATGAAATGTGCATGAACATTCATTGCGATGTAGACCTGGCCTTTCGTGTTCGAAAAGCTGGCTATACAAAACAGAATGTGCGCAAACGCCAAAGTTTTTCACCGTGGACAGATTTCAGGACCTATTCGGACAGTACCTTTTAGACAAGATGTAAAAGCATATTTATTCAAAAAATGGGGCGATGAATTATATCAATTATGCAATGCTGAAAACTATTTAAAAGAGCTCTGGATGGAAGCAAATTATAAAAAAATATCGCAAAAAAGTGTCATTGTTGTAAGTTTTAGTAATTCGTTATACCGTGATAAATACATAAAGCTGTTCACACAATTGTTTGACATTTCCATTTTGCAATTTTTAGATATAAAAAATGTTACCGGCGCCACACACATTATTTTGCAGGAAAATGTAACCTGGGATATATGCCGATTAAATATTCCTATTGTATATTTTGCAGATGATTACAGATTATTGCTGGATAACTACTATTGGTTTACAAATCGTAATGAAGAGGATATTATTTTTGATAAAAACGGGAACCTGATGTACGGATCAGATTCCCTGGAAACTAATAGTTAAAGAATACATGTTTAAACTGTAAAGGCCAATAGCCGTCTGTCAAGATGTTTTCGCTCCCAGAGATAAGCTGGTTGTAGTAAGAAGAGAGATTATCGAAATAAGCCTTTTCAAACAGCTTATCTCTTTTTGATGTATCCCCCAAAATATTATAAATGAATAGCAAATTGTAGATTAGCGGCTTGTGTGTTATCGGGGAGACCTTGAATTTTTGATAAAGAGCATATGCCTGTTCAAGTTCTTCCTTAGCTGGCACATATTTACTTTGCAGAATGTAGGCAGCGCCTAAATTTGTATGCAGCTTTACTATTCCATCTTTATTCACCCTTTGAGCGGAAATTACAAGATCCTTTTGCCATGTGGAAAATGCAGCTTCAGCTTTATTACTGAAATATTGAATAATTCCTAATAAATTTCTGCTTTTTATTTCCATTGCTGTTCCATTAATTTCAAGTGCACGGTTCAGTGCCAAATCTGCCAGATACTCTGCATCCTCCAGCTTATCTGTTAGTAAATCCACAAAAGCTTCCTGCGCAAGAATTTCAGCACTTCGATTGATGGTTGCTTTTTCAGAAATGTGTTTTTCTACCGCTTTGCTAAAATATAGAATTGTATTTTCCTTATCTTCATAGGCACGATAATAAATATAAGCTTTGTCTGAATAAGAGACACTTTCCCACTGTGGTTCTTTACATTCTTTCGCTATTTTTAATGATTCATCAATTGACAATAATGCGTTTTCTATATCATTTATCGCTAAATATACGACAGAATACCGATTGTACATAATGAAATCATAAAAGTTATTCCGTCCTTTATACTTCTTGAAATAATCTAAGACGATTAATGCATCGTCATAATCCGCTGCTGAAATACAGGCATTTGAGTACCTGTGAAAGAAACGGCAGGTATCAATGGACGTAAATTCCGAAATACTGTATTGCTGCAATATTTTATAGGCTTTCTTATAATAATATACGCTTTGAGACAAATCCTGATAAATTCTGTATGCGTCTGCCACTGCATAGTAGACATGAAATTTTGCTCCTGCATCCATAAATTCTGCAAAGGGGTTAGGCACTGATTCTTCGGAAGCATCCTGAGTTTTCGGAACATCTTTTAATAGCTCTGTGCCAATATGTATGACTGCCTGAAAATTTCTTTTGTCACATTCGCTTGAGATAGAAGATATTCCAAACCTGACAGCTTCTTCATATTCGGAAGCGCGTATATAACAGTCAAAAATTGCTGTTGTCCTAAGGTTGGATTTGTACCAGGCATTTTCATTTAGCCACTTAATAATTTTCAGAGAAAGCGAGCGGTCATTCTGATAAAATTGGTACCCTTCAAAATATCTGTAAATATTGTCATGGTAAAATACAATTTTAGGGTATTTATCCATGTACTTAAAAAATAAAGATTGACTTAATTCAAATAACATATCACCGTCTATATTTAAACTAGCCAAAAAATCAACAGGTGTTTCTCCTCCAAAATACAATATTGACTTCACAACAACTTTAAATGCATCGAAATATCCCAATGTGGTATCAAAAGAGAATTTTTTATGCATTTGCAGTTGGAAGCGTTGATCGATAATTTCCTTGCTTTTTACAGGTACTTTATTTATAAAGTTTTCAATTTCTTCTTTTTTTGAAGGAATCACCATATTATGTGTTGATATATTAATTAAATTCTGGTCATAAAACCAGTGAATCAGCATAATAATATCAAATGGTCGTTTTCCGCTTTTGTTTAATAGCAGGCGCGTAAAATAATCAAACCCTTGCAAATTGGGAATAGCATGATAATACAATGTTTTCGCATCATTGTTCTGCATTTCACCGCAAGTATACACATACGAAGCCACGTCTTCGTATTCGTTTATTTTAGCCAAAAATTCATTTACAAATCCCTGAGAGTCAAGAGGCACAATTTCTGTATTTGTGCCTAAAGAAAAAATCACTTCAGGAAAACATTCCTGTAAATGTGCAATCAGGAAATATATGATATCCAGAGTTTCTTTATCCAGACATTGTAAATTGTCTATTGTCCAAATTAAAGAAACTCCGCCTACTATATTACAAGAGAAGAAAAGAAGTGCCTCTTTCAGATAATATAAGATATCAGGATCTAATTTCTTATGAAATACAAAAGAAAAAACTGCCTCACTTACTTTTGAGTTCCCATAATATTGCTTGATTATTTTAGAAAAATCATCTAATGTGCAGCTGATATTTCCAGTGCCATAAGGTAACCCCAGACAAGCACATAAAAATTCTCTTAAAATTTCAAATCCGTTTTGTTTTTTTGCATCGCAATATAACGTCTGAAAATTATAACTTTTAGCAGAATTTATTATTTCAGACAATAGCCGTGTTTTTCCTGTTCCTGATTTCCCAGTTATATTAAGCATATAAATTGGGCTGAATCCGTTGCCCTTCAGAAGCGGAAGAATTTTACTGCTTAAGAAATTCTGTACATTCTCTCCTACCAATGGATAGTAGATGAGTTTTGTTGGATCTGATAAATCCTCCGGGAACTTTTTTGGAATATGTATGACCATTGCACTTATATTTTAAAGTAAGTGCGGGTATATGCTTCACGGTGTAAGAGCTTAATACTTCAGCGCGTATTTGTATAACACGGTTACTTCCCTGCAGCATATTAAAACAATTGTGGATTTCAGGAACATGAAATATAATATCTGCCATTTTCGGTAATGTGCAGGTTACATCTGAAACAGTTGCACTATACAAATTAGTCAGATAAATATCAATGTAAAAAATATTATCTCGTTGCAATACGAGTTCCGATTCTTCTGTATATTTCTCCGTATCTTCAAATACACTAAAAAAACGAGATATTCTTAAATCATTTTTTATTATTTCATTTGATTTTTCAAAACCATATTGAAAACGTGGAAGAATTGATAATTCCTGATACATGACGGTTCCCATATATGAAAGTGACAGAAAAATTATGCTTGGCAGCAACTATGGAAACATGTTTAACCGCATTTCTGGTAATATCACTTGTAGAGAAATAAATCAGCTCATTAATTCCTTTTGAAATAACCAAAATAACATTTTTAGATATTTTCTCAAGACCAAGGGCACGATTGTGCCTCTTGCATTCAGCCCATATTTCATAGGGGACATCCTGTGCAGTTCCTACAATGTCTTTTCCACCATCTTTTTTCAAACGCGTACCGTGTATGGTAATATTTTTGTTTTTATAATGCAAGGTCAGGTATTCCGTGCAAAGCTGTTCAAACTCCTCGTCTGTAAGGCTGTGTATATATTGCTGGATGTTCATTTGTATTCATCTCCATAGGAAGTAATGGATAACTGCTAATTATCTATTATATTTGTGGATACCATGGCAAAGATAACAGTAAATTCTTTTGCTTGCTTTACATGTGTGTGGTATACTTAAGCTACAGTGAAATGAAGAAGTACATAGCAGTAATTCAGACAAGAGATTCAGTGTTTATTCAGTGCGGAAGATAAAGAGGTTATATGCTTATGAGAATCGTTACACAGGCCATCAGGGTGATTGATTATGAAAACAATAAAATTTCAGCAAGAAATATTATGCCAAAGTTTGGGGAGTATATTGAACAGTTGATTTCTTACATAAATGGGAATGTTTCTGTAAGGGAATAC
>NZ_JBWJVQ010000293.1:0-19224 GCF_056339875.1 Blautia sp. ZXY-1-C6 | reverse complement strand
TACTATATAACCAAACATAATTCCTCCAGCCCATAACTTATGATGATCTGCCAGAGCGTGTTTGCAGCAAATCAACGTCTTTTGATAAACTTCTCATGACATTTCGGACATTCAATCTCTACCTTCTGTCCTTTTCCTCTGGGAATACGAATTTTCTGTCCACAACCCGGGCAGGTATAGATATGATGTGTTTTTCTCTGCTCCATCATATTTTTCTCTCTGGTAAACCAGCTACGGATTTTCTGAGTATATCCCAGATATTTCTGGTTTTCCGCATATCGTGCAGAGATATTTCTGGAAAGGATTCTGAAATATGTATAAATGATAAGAATAAATCCAACTGTATCCAGAACGCCTCCGGCTGCGTTTTGTCTCATAAAAGAACCTACAACAATGACGAAAAGTGCCACACCGAGAGTGAATCTTGCAAAATTATCCACTCCATAACGCCCCTGCATGAATCTGTTTAATTTGTCTTTCATTAAACTACCTCTTTTTTACTGTTTGTAATGCATTTTTTACTCTCTGACAAGAACTTTCAGGATCTCTGCAATATACATGGTATGGTAGTCTTTCTGCGGATACCACTTACCGTCGTTTTCCCCGGCATCAAAGCATTCCGGTTTAATCTCATCATGATACATTTTTTTGCAGACCATGATCATGTCAGCTTCTTCAATTCCGGCTGTTCCGTCTGTAAAGTAAGGAGTCAGTCCTGCTTCTTTAATCTTGTTATCCGCATTTTTTCCGGAAACCTTTCCGCAATAATTTAATGCCTTGCGATATTTTTCTCCCAGAACAGAAATTGTAAATGTATCTTCCCTGTCCACAAATTCCTTGGTGTATCTCTGAGGACGGATATACACTGTCACTGCGTTCTTTCCCCACATAACACCCATTGCACCCCAGCTTGCTGTCATGGTATTGCATTTTTCTTCATTTCCGGCTGTGATCAGCAGCCATTCCTTTCCAATCTTGGTAAATGGATTCATTGTCAGTTCTTCTGCTTTTACTTCTCTGAAACTCATAATATTATTTCCTCTCTTTCTTTATTGTGTACTCTTATGATGTTAGAGCGTGTCTGAAAAATGCTTTCCGCAAGATATATGTCACAATTTGTGGGAGATTTTGCCCGGATGAGGGTGTCGTAGCGGGCTACGGCAACCGAATTCGGGCAAAATATACCGCAAAGTGGGGCGTGCAGATTGTGGAAATGATTTTTCAGACACGCTCTAGGGGCAAAAGATATTTTGCCCCTACCTGATATGCCAAATAATCATCTGTCATTGCATACCTGGAATATGTAAAACTTCAGATAGTAAGACTCATCTGCCGCCCACAGGATCGGATGATCCGGTGCCTGTGTCCTGTATTCTACCTGGCGAAGTCTTTTATGTACATTCTTTGCTGCCTGTCCGATGGTTTTGGTAAATAATTCATAGTCCATAAAATGAGAACAGGAACAGGTTGCCAGAAATCCGCCGTCTTTTACCAGTTTCATGGCACGCAGATTAATCTCTCTGTATCCTTTTACTGCATTTTTAATGGAATTTCTGGACTTGGTAAATGCAGGAGGATCAAGAATTACAACATCAAATTTCTCACCTTTCTCTTCCAGCTCAGGGAGCAGTTCAAAAACATCCTCGCAAATAAATTTCACATTGTCGGATAAACCATTCAATGTTGCATTAGCGGTTGCCTGATCTACCGCCAGCTGAGAAGCGTCCACACCGGTTACGCTCGCAGCTCCTGCGATTCCCGCATTCAGTGCAAAAGAACCTGTATGTGTAAAGCAATCCAGAACTTTCGCATTCTTACAGAGTTTCTGAATTGCAAGCCTGTTATATTTCTGATCCAGGAAAAATCCTGTTTTTCTGCCCGTCTTTTACGTCAACTTCATATTTTACACCATTTTCTTCAATCTGCACAAGTGTTGGAAACTCTGGTCCTATAAAACCCTTAACCATTTCCATTCCTTCCTGTTTGCGCACCTTCACATCGCTTCTTTCGTAAACACCGCGAATAGTGATCCCATCTTCTGCCAGGACTTTCCTGAGGAGTTCTACGATTGTTTCTTTAAAACGATCGATCCCCAGAGCCAGTGACTGAACTACCAGTACATCCGAAAATTTATCCACCACAATTCCCGGAAGGAAATCTGCCTCTGCAAAAATCAGACGACAGCATCCTGTATCTACCACTTTCTTACGATATTCCCATGCATCACGTACACGCTTCTCCAAAAGTTCTTCATTAATATCAACATTTTCATCTCTGGTCATAAGACGTACCGTAATCTTAGAATTAGTATTAATGAACCCTCTTCCCATAGGATATCCGTCAAAATCATGGACAAGTACAATATCACCGTTCTCGAAATTTCCCATGACTGTATCTATCTCATTATCAAAAATCCACATTCCGCCGGATTTCAGAAGTCTTCCCTCTCCCTTTTTCAGAGTTACTACTGCCATTCCCATTCGTATTTCTCCTTGTATTTTTTTATGTTTATCTTTTGTCAATTATATGACTCTGTTTTCTATAGCAGCCCTCATAAATAAGTTACTGTTCACTCCGTTCTCAGCAACACGCTTCGCGATGCAGGAAATATGAACCTCCTTGTGCAATGCCCAAGGAGTATCGTTTGCTTCGCAAACTTAATTTATGCTAATCGCATAAATTCGCGCAGTATGTCTCGGGTTTTCTGTGACCTTCGCTCACCAAAAACACATCGCGGGATATTACCAGTGAACAGTAACATAAATAATGCATTTAAGACAGTTTCAGGTTTCACACTCTGATGGGCCGGATTAAGATTCATTATTTACGAGGATTGCTATAATCACATCATTTTATCACATTCATCTCATTTTTTCCATACATAACAAAAAGCAGCCGGCAAAATCACAAAAATTTCACCAACTGCTTTCCATTGCTATTATTGTTTGCTGCTTTTCACAACCTGTGCAGGGGACTTCCCTGATTCGGTTAAATCCTTAAGAAGGATACATCTTGGCAGACCTCCGTAACAGAGTGCCGTTCTCTTAACTTCATATCCATGGATTTCCATATTATGTCTGCTGAACTGATTATCCGGATGTATGGTGCACATCAGATAATAATATTGGTCTGTATCCAGCAATCTCTCCGCTTCTTCCAGCATATGCCCCTGCAGCCCGTTTCCCCTGTATGCACAACACACAACTGCCGAATCCATGACTGCAACATGGGAAAGCTGTTCCTCATCAAAATCAAGATAAGTTCCCAGATTATCTTCCCTGTTTTCAGGATATTTAATAAGGAAGAAACCCGCAACAGAACCATCTGCTGTCTGTGCCACGATCACAAAACCCTGTTCTTCTATATGTGTCCTGACATATTCCTCATCATCAGATACAAACCAGTCCGGATGCTCTTTATCATTCTTCGCTTCATGCATAACAGCCATGATCTCATCCACATCTGCCATCTCTGCTTTTCGTATCCTGAACAATACCTTTGCAGAACCATCCTTATTCTCTGAAATCTGCATGATGCTTTGATTATTCTGCATTTTCCTCGCCGCCTGCAGTCTCTGTGGAATCTGCATCCGTTGTATCATAAGTCTCTGTACTTTCTCCGTAGAGTTTCTCAAAGAATTTCATTGTTTCATTATATAAGGTCTGTCTGTCATCATCTGAAAGTTCTCCAAGCTCCGGACTTGCCTGTGCATCTGCACTTAATCCGAAGATTTCCTTCATGGACTTATCTACCATATTGAGCTCTGTGCTCATGTAAATTTCAGTTCCATCTGCCTGATAAGAAGCTGTGCCTTCTGTAAGAATTTTCAGATATGCCTTCTCCACATTCTTAGCAAGAGTTGCACCATTTTCAGCATCAAGAGTTACGGAAGCTGTTGCTGTTTCATCTTCCATAGCTGTTGTAAGAGCAGTGGTATCGCCTTCATATTCTCCCTTGCAGAAATTCTCAGCTTTATCAAACATGGTTTTCTGATCTTCTGTCAGTGCAGAAGTATCCAATTCATCTGATGTGGTATCATTTTCTGTATCATCTGTTCCTTCATCGGAGTCTGTATCACCTTCATCTGTATTTCCAAGTGTACTGTCATCCGTAGTTTCATCACCATCCGGCTCCTGCGGTTCCTCTGTTTCGCTGAGGTCTCCGTCACTCTGATCGTCCCCGTCGTCCTCAATCAGACCTGAATCCTCCTCCAGCGATGGATTCTCTGTGGAACTCTCTACGATATCTCCGCCTAAAGCACTGTTATCCACATTATTCAGGATATCATCACCATCTGCTGGATCACCTGCATTTACAGTGTCATCCTCTTCATCATCAATATCACCAAGCTCATCATTATCACCGGATGTATTCTGTTCTACCTGCTCCAGTGTTGCTTTTACATCATCATAATTGTACTCCTGCTGCGCAATCTGTTTCAGAAGCTCTACAATCTTATTAATCTGGTCAGAATCCAGATTTACATTATTCTGCTGAGCAACATTTACTACGATATTATAGATATCATCCACATTCTGGACATTATCTTTGATAACCTGTATCTTCGAGTTATTCATAACAGTAGTTGCATCATTCTTTCCAACCTCATCAGCCAGATTTCCTGTCACTACCATTTCCTCTGTAGCAAGTTCTTTCTTCGTGCTGTCAAGCTGCTCCCCTGTAGCTGTCTCGTACGCCATCTGAATACCTGTAAGCGCTCCGGTGCCGGATACCTCAAACGGGCAGGCGGCTACAACTTCACAGTTCTTGACACCTGATGTGGAAAGTGACGTTGCGATCATGTTACATGTTACCCAGTTAAGGTTGGCTGTTCTTACTTTGATACCGCCTGACTGAGTCGGCTTTACATATGCACAGCTCACTGTTCTGGTTCCGATCTGCTCTAACGGTACATAAGCACTCAGATGATCTCTCTCATCCTGATTAGTGATAGTGAGAATCTGTACCTGGTTACTGTCTACATTAAAATATTTCATCATTGTATTCTTCTGGTCCTGAGTAAGATCAGCTCCCAGCGTCACAACCTTCACTGAATCTGCCATTGTCGGTACAGCAGTTCCTGAAAGTACCAGACATGCACTGCATAAAAGTGCTGCTGCTGTTTTTACTTTTTTCATAATAGAAACCTCCCTGATATGTTATTTAAATTATTCAGGCGGATAATCATTTCATGCCTGTTCATTAATAGTAGTATTATAACACGTTTGAGTTGAGATTTGTAATTATTATTTATATCATTCCCAGTCCTTCCAGCAGGATTTTTGTACCTATGAGGATAAGGATAATACCTCCGCATAATTCCGCTTTGGATTTGTATTTCATTCCGAAAAGACTGCCTATCTTTACCCCTGCTGCTGAACAGACAAAGGTGATCACACCGATAAAGGATACTGCTGATACAATCTCTACTTTCAGAAAAGCAAATGTCACTCCCACTGCCAGTGCATCAATACTGGTAGCCACTGCAAGGATGAACATGGATTTTATATCCATATCCGCATTTACATGTTCTTCCTCTTTCGATTCTTTGATCATGCCGGCACCAATGAACACCAGAAGGACAAAAGCTACCCAGTGACTGTATCGGGTAACCTTATCTGCAAAGAATCGTCCGCCAAAATATCCCACAAGGGGCATTAATGCCTGAAATCCCCCGAACCATGCGCCTGCGATACACATATGCTTTGCATTGATTCTGCCCAGGGAAAGGCCCTTACAGACAGATACTGCAAATGCATCCATAGACAGGCCTATCGCCAGTATAAAAAGTTCAAAAATATTCATGTGTTTTTTGCTCCTTTTCCTGTATAAAATAATTTTTCAGTAACATAGAACCCTTCCCGGAAGACTTTTTTATGTTATCTGAACTGCTGTAATGTTCCTGCAGCATAAAAAAAGAGACACACAGACAGCTGTTTTAACTGTCCATGAGTCTCATCGTTTACTGTAATACCGGGTGCATATGGCACCATTATGTCGATAGTACTACACACTCTTCAAAACATATCTGAAAAATGTTCCGGAATATGCCGATTACTCCCTCGCGGAGAATGGCCTTATTTTATCATATTGATCTATATTTATCAAGTAGATTTTTTGTCAGTCTGGAGCTCATAAGCACCACCTCGTTACTGTTCACAGCAACACGCTTCACGATGCCAAAAATATGCACCTCCTTGTCAGCACACTAGATATAACCAGCTGATCATCGACCCTCGTTGCGAAATTTCCTGTATGAGTCATCAATTTACCGGCTACACTTTGACCTAGTCAACAAATATCAATCATGTATTGACTCAAATGATGATTCTTTAAATTCCAGTCATCAGTTTCCCTGACATACGTTGACTTATATGACAATTCTTCAAATTCCAGTCATATGCTTTCCCGATATTCGTTGACTTATATGGCGATTCTTCGAATTCCAGTCATCTGCTTTCCCGGCATTCGTTGACTTATATGGCAATTCTTCGAATTCTAGTCATCAGTTTACCCGGCATTTGTTGACTTATATGGCGATTCTTCGAATTCTAGTACATCGTTTCGTAAATAACTATACCAATCGCGTAGGATGCGGATTCGAGTGTGCTGGTATAAAAACGCAGGCGTAGCGGGCTACGCTGAGGCTTTTAGACCTGTGCAATCGGATTCGCAGACAAGTGAGTGGTATAGTTATTTCGAAAACGATGTACTAGTCACCTTCTCATCCAGTTTTTATTCTAGTTTAGACAATAAAGCGCAACTTTCAACGGTACTTTCGTTGTCCCAACAAAGTTCCTGTGTCTCTCTATCTCCAAAATACACCGGGAAACGGAACTTTATGTGCTTCAGGAATCTGCCATCCGGCTGCTCCTGCTCGTAAATGTCCACCTGTTCTACAAAGCTGTTAAGAAATTCTTTCTTCTCCAAGTCGGTGAACTTATCATATAGTTTATCAAAATATAAAAGAAATTGATAGACGTTTTCTTCTGATATTTTCTGTTGCCGGATATTTAACAAGCGGTTCTTTACTTCCTCTATGCTGTTTTCCACACCTTCGATTTCATCGTACAGCCGATACAGTCGTGTTTCCATATCCTGATATTTCTTTTCATAAAATTTATCCATGATGTCCAGACTATCCATCTGCTGTCCAAGTCTTCCTTTTGCTCCGGTCAGTTGCCTGTGCTGTTTTTCCAGTCTTTCAATCTCTTTTTCTATTTCTTCTGTATCTATTCTTGAACCGATTTTATTCAGAATTGCTTCTTCAAATTTCGGATTCTTCACCAGCTTCCGAATAATTTCTTTCACTGCATTGTTAATCTTCTCCTCGCTCCATTGTTTACGATATCCACATTTATGACCATCTACCAGGCGACGATGTTTGCAGGCATAATAGAAATAATCCTTATATAAGGTTCCGTCTTTCTTTTTCTTTCGGTTCACGTTTCCATACATACCGCTTCCACATAACGGACATCTCAATATTCCGGATAAAATATGCTCATGATCGAGGCTATGTGTCTTTTCATATTTCACACCTGTTTTTTCCCGTTTTTGATGAGCCAGCTCCCAGTCTGTTTCCGAAATAATCCCTTCATGAATACCATCGTGCAGCATATAATTTTCCTGCTTTACAATGCGATATTCATTTCTTGTACCAGAAACTTTCTCGTTTTTCCTTCGTCCATAAGCCAGCTTTCCACAGTATACCGGATTATCCAGAACGCCTTTTATAAACGAAGAAGCAAATGCATCCAGTGTATTATTCTGTCGTTTTTTCTTTTTATATCCATGCTGGTTCAGCCATGCAGCAATCGCTGAGATTCCCATATTAGTATGAATAAATTTATCATAGATCAGGCGAATAATCTCCGCTTCGTCCTCTGCGATTTGCAATTCTCCATTTACCAATTCATAACCATATGGAGCAAACCCACCGTTCCATTTTCCTTCCCTGGCTTTCTGCTTGCGTCCTTCCATTGTCTGAACAAGGATATTCTCTCTTTCAATCTCTGCCACCGCAGACAAGACAGAAATCATCAGCTTTCCACTATCTTTTGAGCTGTCAATTCCATCTTCTACACAGATCAGATTCACTCCAAAATCCTGCATCCTCTGCAAAGAATTTAAAACATCTGCCGCATTATGCCCGAATCTGGAAAGCTTGAACACCAGTACAAACTGAACCTCATCTGTTCCATTCTCAATATTATCCAACATTCTCTGAAATTCCGGTCTGCCCTCTACGCTCTTTCCAGACTTACCTTCATCGGAATACTCATTTACGATTTCCATATTCTGAAATTCCGCATATCTCTTGAGTTTTTCTTTCTGAGCATCCAGACTATAGCCATCTACCTGCATGGTTGTGGATACTCTGGTATATATATCGCATTTAATCTTTTTACTCACTTTTCCTCCTCTCCTCAGAACATCCCAAAGCAATTTCCAACAATTCAGTCGCAACTTGTGAATTTCTGATACGCATTAAGTTATCCCAGACATCAGCTTTTCCAAGTAGATTCATCCCACCATGCCATACTATTTCATCATCAATAATAGCAAAACATTCTTCTACTTCTGTTCTTGTTATCACATTTATTCCTACCAATTGCATTGCTCTGATTAATTCATAACATACATCTGACTTTCCGTAAGTAATATCTTCCGGATCTGTTGTAATAACAGTGACCTTTACCCCTACTTCCTGTCTCTTCGTGATTAGTAATAAAAATCTGTCAATTTTATCCTGTCTGATATCCGGACTGGAAATTACTACCATTTTTTCTGACTCTACAATATCTTGCTCGAATTTTTCGGTATAATTTACAGAATCAAATATTGCATTTATTATTTGTTTAGGTTGCAACTCTTGTGTCCAGATTGAAAATCCTGTCTTCCTGTACGTTCTCAATCTTTTTGCATACATTTTATCAAAATAACGCACATGCGAATCAATATAATCATACACATAAACGGCTTCTTTTCCGACATAATCTCTGTTTAATCTACCTACATACTGTTCCAAGCGTCCTTCAAAAGATACAGGTGCTGCAAGCATTAATACATCCAGTCTTGGAAAATCAAATCCTTCTCCTATCTTCTGACCGGTTGCCACTAATACAAGTGATTCACTTCCAGGTACCTGTTTTAATCTTCCTCTTATTTCTGTATTTTCCTTATCAGAATTATCACCATATAAAAGGAATACATGATCAGCTTTTCCCTTCAGGGCATCATATAAAAATTTTGCATGTTCCTTAAATCTCGTTAAAATTACAGGAGTCTGTTTTCTCGTAATACAGGTTATAACATCATCTACAATCATTTCATTACGCACCTTACTGGTACTAATCAAATTATATGCTTTATTAATATTATCCTTGCTTTCTACCGTATCAACTACTCTTGTGTATCTTGGGACAAAATAATGTCCAATCCCCTGTTCCTTAGCCCTCTCCAATGCAGTAAATCTATGTCTCAAAGGTCCTAACAGCATATAGATGATCCGATCAAGACTGTCACCACGTTTAGGTGTAGCAGAAACACCATACACGTATTTTGCATTTATTTTCTGCAATAATTCCATAGATGTGTTAGAAGCTGCGTGATGACATTCATCCATAATTACCATTCCGTAATAATTAATCCGTTCATTAAATTTTCCTCTGCTGTACATTGAACCAACCATTGCAACATCTATAATCCCTGTCAATGTATTTTTATTTCCGTGCAAAACGCCTATCACACTATTTCTTTTTTTCTTTCTTCCTGTTTTTGTTTCATATTCCGGTGGTTCTTCTCTTATCTCTAAAAAATGATTCAATTCATCAACCCACTGATTAAGCAAATCTTTACTTTGCAGCAAAATGAGCGTATTTACTTTTCGCTCTGCAATAAGGTAACTACATACTACAGTCTTTCCAAATGCAGTTGCCGCACTCAGAACCCCATCTGAATGTGATAATAATTTTTCTGCTGCTAATTCCTGTTGCATTCGCAAATCACCTTTAAAAGATACTCTGATAGGTTGTCCTGTTTCTCTTTGATCTGAAACATCAACTGAAATGCCTGCTTTTTCACATTCCTGTATAATATTTTCCCGCAGTCCTCTCGGAATCTGTATATATCCATCTATATCCTTACCTAAATATACAGCACTGAAATTATAATAATTAGAATATCCCAGCCTTTTATTTTTGTAAAATTCCGGATTATCAAATGCCGCCAAACTACGAATCTGATTTTGTATTCTTGGCATAAGATTCAGAGTATCAACATAAACTCCATTGCCCAATACCATGTGAAGCTTGCCCACAACATCTGACTTACAAAACTCACATTTCTTCTTCCATGGTTTCGGTCTGACATTCTTCTCAATATTAGTAAGCATTCCTCTGACTTCTGCTAATTCTCCCTGCCATTTTGCCATGCATTGTTCAACATCTTCTATTCCCAGCTTTCTTGTTTTATTGAAAAGAGCATCCCATTGATCAGGATAAGCATTCCAATTTTCATCTACAAAAGCACTATTTCCATTTTTAAGAGCCTGCCCCTGTAATGGCAATGCAATCAAATTACCTATGCTGCTTGCCACATCCTGCGAAGGATACATTCTATCATAATAATGAAACGATTTCAGATTGATAAAAGTCGAACCCTTGTCTAACAGGAGAAATCCAAAATTCCTTGCTGTTGCCGCAGGTATTGCCTTTTTAAAGAAAATCCATACATGTGCCCCTTTCCCGGAGCGAGATCTCTCAACTAAAGGTCTGATACCATTAAGCTCACACATTTTTCTAAGCGCATCCACTTCTTTATGCCACTCATTATCCGTATTTGCAAAGTCCGTAACCTCTGCTCCTTTTTCGTGATTATCAAAATCAAATACAATAAATCTGCATGTACCATTTGGCAGTAAAGGATATACACCTATTACATCTGATCCATCTTCTTTTGTGCCTAACAAATGATCAATTATTTTTTTAACATCCAAACTAATCCATTTGGTATTTTCACATTCATCACACAATACCTTCTCTTTACGTTGTTTAGGGCAAAGCCGGTCATTCCAACGATTCGCACATTGTGGAAAATAGCCCCCGTTCTTTCCTCTTCTGGCATATACATCTTCTCTTCCCCAAAACATCGAAAAGAAACGTATTGCCATTTTCTCTGTAATATACGGTGGATTTACAATACGATTCCCTTGATCCAGGTCATATTCTTCTGCACTTTCTATTTTTTCTTCAAAAGGATTCACCTCTTCATAGGAAATGCCTGCTTTCTTCAATTTATCTTTTAATATCTTGTTCTCATATTCAAGCAGCCTAACCATCTTTCTCAATGAATCCGCATCATATGCTTCTATGTTCAAACCTTCCACCTACAATTCTTATTATTTCGTAATGTAACCTTCATTTCATGTCCCAACTTTATTTTAGTACTTGTTCCAACTATTTTCAATGCTTATTTTTCTTATTGACGCATTTCTCTGTCAATCGTATAATTAATACAAAAAAAACCCGAAAAGAGGAGGTGTTCGTATGGCTACTTCAAGTATTACTCATAATTTTGTCATATCCAATCCAAACAGCGTAAAACTTTTTATTGCAGCGATTGACGAAGCCGACCGCGACCGCACACCAAAGCAGACACTTCCCGGACGTCAGTTGACAAACCCACAAGAAATCTTATCTTTAATGTCAAAAAGGAAAAAACAAACTCTTAAATATTAAAATTCTTCAATAAAAAATCCTCTAAGACAATAGGTATTTCACTATCTCTTAGAGGATATTTCTTTACTTTAAATGATATTTGGTAATACTTTTCCAGTTTTCCGAGAAACCCATTTTATTCAATAATTCAACTTCGCTTATATGCTCTACTTCTCTGTTTACTCGGTCAATCTCTTTTATGAGCTTTCTTTTAAATTCCAGAAAATCTTTTCCAGGTAATAGATATCTAAAAGCAATCACCACAGCAAACAAATCTTGTTTTCCTTTTTCGTACTGATTACCGCTCTGTGGTAATGAAAGTTTTTTATGAAGCGGTGTATCCGCAATAGCATCTACTGTTCTGTATGTAAACAGTCGTTCCCCATGGGCACATACATTCCTATACTTAGTGAGAACAGATAGAAACTGTTCCATCTGATGCTGATTCAAAGGTTCAAAGTTTTTTGATACTTTTGATTTTAAGGACTGCGGAAACACTCGGAACATTTTTGATAAGTTTCCAAACGTAAGTACATTTGCCAAAACCCATAATGGAATTTCACCATATGTCTTGCGGTAATAGTTGATATATGTATAATCTGTGGTCGTTGTTGCTCGTTTCAAGGTCGCTATCAACTTTACGATTGTTGCATGATTTCTTTTTGTATTATTATAATTATTAGCGTCCAGGTACTGCTTCTGCTCTGCTCCATACATTTCAGTAAAATAGTATGACATCAAAGAACGCATCTGTCGCTCAATCTGCAGTAAATATTTAAAGAACAACTCTCTAAGCTCTGCATCAAACTTATACAGACTGACTATTTCTTCAAAACTTGTTCCTGCTTTATATTTTTTTGTGTTTGATATTCTAAAAAGATGTTTATATCCTCCCATAAGAGGAAAATATCCTATTTGGCGTAACATCTCTTCCGCATATTCTCTGTCTTTTATTTTTATTCCCTTTTCATCACTGATCCAGGAAACCTGGTCACTAAAAGAAGAGAATTTTTTCGGTGTCTGCATCTCATTTCTCCTTAAAACAAAAGAGGGAGAGACCCGCAGGCTCTCCCCCGCCTGTAGGCTTCTCAAGTTTCTACAGAACGATCACTGAGCTTAGTATACGTCATTTTAAATGTCCTGTCAATATGTCAAAACATTCTCAGCCATATCCGCTCAGAAGTATTCTATGCTATTTTTTCTTCTTTATTCTGTTTTTCTTCCTCCAACTCCCGGAGGACTTCTTCGCCGTACTTATCAATCATCCGTACCAGAAAATCAATACACGGGAGTTTGACAGTTAAATATAAGAAAAAATGCTCGCAGGCCTTATGGTACCTGCTATTTTTACGTCAGCTTTTCTGTTTTGTTTTATAGTATTTTTTTATTACCGGCTTCAGCTCGATAAAACCTGCCATAAATTAAGAGAGAAACATAAATTCAAATATACCTTTGTTGATGCCATGTTGTTTTCTCCTATCTTCCCACCAGCTTTAAGAATTTCTTATCATTCATCTGCTCATTCGTAACATACTCCCCATCACAAAATAGTGCATAAGTCGTGATTGGCGTTGGTACATTCTGAGCATCCTTCCTATTTTCAATCTTCACAGCTTTGAGTGGAATACCATTCTTCTGAGCGGTTTCTTCCAAGATTGGTACATACTTTGCATTAAAAGGACATTGGTTTGTATAATAAAGAACATAGCCGCTTTCATTTATATGATGGTGTTTTGCACATTCCTTGAACACCGGTGGCTCAGTTTTCTCTTCAAACGGCAGATACCATAGCTGGATTCCATTATCAGCCTCATCACAAGCTTTAAATCCTTTATATTTTAGAAACTTCGAATCGGCCAGAAATGGCTTTTTCCTTGCTGCTGCAAGAATACATAGGCCTTTCTTCCCCTTTTCTTTGCTGTCCTCAATACACTCGGAAAGTAAGTCACTTGAATATCCATGGCCTTTGAAAGATCCGGACACCCACAAACAATTAATATACATATAACCAGGTGCTTCGATTGGATTCCATGCACACTCCGCAGGTATGTACTCAATAAAGCACTTGCCGCGTTCTACGCTCTTAAGAAACACAAGACCTTCATCAAATCTATCCGCAAGCCATGCCTTTTTTGATGATACCTGAATATCTTTATTGTTGGAAATGGCGCAGCAAATGTGCTCCTTTTCAAGATTTTCTTTCGTAACTCTAATATATTCCATACCTTTAAGCCCTCCTTATCGGATGCCTGACCACAGTCTTGCGTTTCTCCGGTGCCACCCTCCGTGCATCACTCAAATAAATTTCGTGGTGCATTCTCTGATCAGTAATATCCAGTGCATATCCTTGTTCTTCCATAAATCTGTGCATCTCATCTACTGTAGCAGGCTCATCGTCATACGATCCGATATGCATACACTGTACACACAGACCTTCATCATACGAAAAGAACTCAACTTTGGAGAAATCCTGTTTCTTTTTCTCCGTAGCTTTTCTGACTGCCCAGTCAAAATCTTCCCTGCTAACAAAATCAGGCAAGCGAATAACAGAAATCCACTTGAATTCTTCCTTGCGCGCATAATCGATTCCTGACACGCCTTCTTGCCACCAGAATCCCTCTAATGGCGGCACCACATAATCGAAATATCCGTCAATCTGATGGTCTTCCTTTTTACTCATTTTTATCGTAAATGCAATTCCATACAAAAGTCCAATAGACTGCTTATATTCTCCATCTGCATCATTTGGATTACCGCTTCCCCTCACCGCTATATAATTCATTTTCGGGACTCTGACAATAGACGGTGTTCCCTTCGGCATGTAAAACTCTTTGTATTCCTTTTTATAATCAAACGTCATTTTCCTAATCCTCCATAGCTTTTTAATGTTTCTTCCGCATTCCTGCGGATAATGTCCCGTGCTTCTTTCGGCTCAAGCACCTCAGCCTTTGCTCCAAATGTCATGAGCCATGTCACAAGGTTTTCCATATCTGTATAATCCGCCGAAAAAAGCAGCCTTCCATCATCCGTCCTGGTAAAGCAATGCGGTCCAAATTCTTCAACCAACCGCCACTTTACATCCGGGGCGAAAAGGACTTTTACCTTTATCCCGCCCGGAAATATCTTCTCATTTGACAAATTCGGCATTGGTACATTTCTGCACATAAAAAACTGCTCCGATTCTGTAACGCAATCCATACGGTTCAACTTAAACAATCTGTAATCTTCACGTTCTAAACACCACCCCCATACATACCAGCTTGACCACCTAAAAACCAGATAATACGGTTCTATCCTTCGGTTGCTGTCTCCAGATGGAGCATAATACTTAAACTGTATAGTATGCCTGTTTTCTATTGCATTTTGGATTACTTCGATTTTCGGAACAAGAGAGCCTTTATACCATGAAGACAAATCAATCAACATAGAGTCTCTTTCACTGATAAACTCTGATGATCCGGTCTGGATTTTCTCCATCAACTGACCGTAGTATCGGTTTCCACTCACACTGTCAAGACTTCTCAGCCCCGCAAGGATCATCTGCATATCTTTGGATGTCAGAATCGTCCTATCCATACGATATCCGTCCATAATACTAATACCACCACCGGTCCCCTGTGCCGTCCTTATTGGAATGCCTGCTTTGCAAAGGTCTTCAATATCCCGGTTTATTGTCCTGCGGGATACCTCAAATTTTTCTGCCAGTTCAGGAGCCGTTGTCTTTTCTTCCTGCAGTAAGATTGACAATATCCCAATAAGCCTATCTGTCTTCATAGTTTCCACACTCCATACATATCATATCTAACACAACACGACAACTATATGTCATGTTTATTATATCCACGAAAAATTTTTCTGTAAACAAAAAGCCTGCAAACATAAGGTTTTATTCCCAATGTCTGAAGACTCAATAGCATTAGTTAAATTTTCTCCCTCTCGGTTCTCAACCAATGCATTCCAAGCCATCAGATAAACCTTTATCAATGTTTCTTATTTCATTGACGCTCTTTCCGCTGGTGCTTTGTCCGAAATTGAACGAATACTCACCATTACTGTAATTCCGTACAGGCTTATCCCTCGCCTGACCGAAACCAAGCAAACTTTTTATACCCATCTGCTATCTCTTTCTTTTTGTTCCTGTCTGTGATAAAAACGATTCCATAGATATCGAAAAAAGTTCATAAAATTTTAGCAATTAAAGGCATTGGTTTTTTACTGTAAATTGCATATAATAAAAACACAGATAGAAATATCTGCGCAGCGGTTAGAGCGTCCAGTTAAAATGCTCGGTTAAAAGCGGTTAGATTGTCCAATTAAAACAATCGGTTAACAGCAATGGGTGGAGTAATCCACCCGCTACATCAGGTTGATCTGCTCACTCCTGCTGAAAGAAAAATCACAGAAAAAGAATATTGGGCACAACGCCGTGGACAGGAAAAGCTCGATGAACTGAATCAGAAAATGAAAGAAGATGGAATCACACCAAAGGAAACACGTTACCAGACAGAAAAACAATTTCTTCGTGACGCTATTGATGATGCTGCAAGCACCGCCCAATCACCAGAGGAATTTTCAAAAATCCTTGATGTAAAATATCACATCATCTTCACGATCAGTCGAAACCGATACAGCTATCTTCACCCTGGCAGAAAAAAATATATCACTGAAAGGAATCTTGGAACCAGATACACAGAAGATTTTCTCTTGAAAGCATTTGAGGAAAACACGAAATCCCATAGAGAACAGAAAGAAGAAATTCTGGAACAGCAGTCTCCGAATACTTCCACAGATTTACCAACTGTTCCTTTCTCTGATACTTCTGCTATCTCTACACCATTCATTTTCATAAAATCAGATCTCCGGCTTGTCATAGATCTGCAAACCTGTATTAAAGCACAGCAAAGTGGAGCCTATGCTCAAAAAGTAAAGCTCACCAATTTGAAGCAGATGGCTCAGACTGTTGCCTACATACAGGAACATGGCTATGATTCTCTTGATGATTTCCATGTAGAACTCAATCAGGCATCAGACCAGACCAGTGCTCCCAGAAAATCTTTAAAAGATACTGAACAGCAACTTAAAGATGTGAATGAACAGATTGAAAAAGTAAAAGATTTATAGACTGTTATTTTTTATCGGCATTTGTCATTTCAAAATTCAGGTATTGAGGATTACTATTTGCCATGTTAAAATAATGATACAGGAATCCATGTTTACTATGTCCCATTCTAAAGGAAAGCAGGTGGTGTTTTTACAATGGATAATACAGAAGAAACATTAGATTTTGAGCAAAAACATAAAGAAGATCTACAACGCCTCAGGGGTTCCGTCTTTTAGATGATGATTTTATGAGTAAAGTTTTTGAAGATAAGGCATGTGCGGAATTTCTACTTCAAATTATTTTGCAAAGACATGACCTTAAAGTACAATCTGTGCAGGGACAATACGATATAAAAAATTTACAGGGACGTTCTATTCGCTTGGATATATTAGCTGTTGATTCCAATAACCGCATTTATAATATAGAAATTCAAAGAAGTGATCGTGGTGCTGATGCAAAACGTGCAAGATACAATAGCAGTCTTATAGATGCCAATATAACTGAAGCTGGCGATAAATATGATGCTCTCACTGAAACCTATGTGATTTTTATTACCGAAAATGATGTATTAAAAGCCGGGCTTCCAATTTATCATGTTGACCGCATCATCCAGGAAACCGGTGAACCATTCGGTGATGAAGCTCATATTATTTATATAAATTCCCAAATCAAAGATGAAACAGAACTCGGAAAACTAATGCACGATTTTTCCTGTACCAATCCGAAAGACATGTATTATAAAATCCTTGCTGACAGAGTACGTTATTTTAAAGAAGATGAGGAAGGAGTTTTGACTATGTGCAGAGAGATGGAAAATATGCGAAAAGCTGAACGCATTGAAATTGCTAAACGTATGCTGGCCTCCGGTAAACTCACTTACGAAGATATTGCCGCTTTTACAGACCTGACCTTAGAAGAAATCGAAGCGCTGGCTGTACAAAAAACCGCATAACAAAAAGAGAAACCATCTCGCTATATACAGATGTGTTCCTCATTTCTTTATAAATAAAAGAAAAAAACTGAATCATAATAAAAAAACGCAGGAGAAATCTAAGATGAAAGCACATAAATATTGGTCACTTGGTGCATCGGCAGCAATGTTTGGAATCTTTTATACTGGCTATAAAAATATGAAATCCGCTCATAAGTATTTTGCTTGTAGCTCTCTGTTCTGCATGATCATAGCTATCTATTCTGGGCATGAAATGATTTCTGGTAAGTCTAAAAAAGAAAGACTCTGTTTCCGATGGAGAATAGCAAGCCGAACCTGTGAAAAGGAGACTTCGACGGTCTTACAAATGCTATGAAAAGAAGTATTCTATGCTGTTTTTTCTTCTTTATTCTATTTTTCTTCCTCCAACTCCCGGAGGACTTCTTCGCC
Organism: Blautia sp. ZXY-1-C6; assembly: GCF_056339875.1. NCBI lineage: Bacteria > Bacillati > Bacillota > Clostridia > Lachnospirales > Lachnospiraceae > Blautia > Blautia sp. ZXY-1-C6. The sequence continues at coordinate 1,022 of NZ_JBWJVQ010000293.1, read as the reverse complement.
GTACTTATCAATCATCCGTACCAGAAAATCAATGCACCGCTCAAATTCAATATTCTGTTGCATAAGCTCCTCCCGTCATTGTTTTAATCTGAGCTTATTTTACAGAACCTACCGGAAAACCACATTGAATAGAAATTGATTTTAAATTGACACAATCAATTTAAAAATATCCGCATTTTCTTGATCAGGAGTTATATCCACAGATTGGATTTTGCATTGGAAAAAATCTATCCGGTCTTTTAACAAAATAAGCATAATTTACGGCGGGCAACTTGCCCGCCGTTATATTCAACTATTCGTCAAATAAATATATGCATCTTCCAAAGTGATATCATTATCCAGGACACAATTCTCATTTGGCTTTCCTTTGCTTAATACTTTCATATGAATTCCATTTTCTACATACTGCTTAGATGATATAGAATAATTGGCTTCTAACAAACGGGCTTCTTCTGCATTTTGTACCGTACAATTCCAAACACAGCCCTTTGCATTTTCCAGCAACCCACTCACGCTTCCAGAATATAAAAAACTTCCCTTTTTCATAATGGCAAGCTGTGTACAGGTTGCTGCTAAATCTTCTACTACATGAGTGGAAAACAGCACAGTTCTATCCTTTGAAAAATCAACCAAAAGATTGCGGATCCTGATTCTTTCTTCCGGATCTAACCCGGTGGTAGGTTCATCAATAATCAAAAAATCCGGATTATTAAGAAGTGCCTGTATGAGTCCGACACGTCTCTTCATACCACCAGATAATTGCCGCATTTTTTTATTCTGATGCTCTGTAAGAGAAGTCTTTTCCAGATAATAGGTAATTCTTTGTTCGAGGTCATTTCTGGCTACTCCTGACAGTCCCCCCATATATACAAGACATTCTTTCACCGTAAGATTCGGATATAAGTCGATTTCCTGTGGAAGATAACCAATCTTTTTCTGTATTTTCTCATAATTTCCCTCGTTATACAGAATTCCATCAAGGGAAACCATTCCTTCCGTTTGTTTTAAAACAGTTGTAAGAA
>NZ_JBWJVQ010000292.1:0-2270 GCF_056339875.1 Blautia sp. ZXY-1-C6 | reverse complement strand
CAGTTCAGTTTCTTCAGTGATAAAAAACCGGAGAGGTTCAGTTTAGTGAGAAGATTATTCTGGCAGTAAAGGGTATTCAGTGATCTGGTGTCCGGCAGTTTCAGAGTCTGTATACTGTTGGAAGAACAGTCCAGATATTTCAAACCGGAAAGACGGCTTAAGTTCAGGGTATCCAGGAGATTGCCGGAACAGATAAGCTTTTCCAGTGATGGCATAGATGCAGGTTTAAGAGCGCGCAGATTACAGTTGCTGCAATCCAGTTCTTTCAGTCTGGAAAAACGGGAGAAATCAAAATCATCAAGAACAACAGAAGAGATGTTTAATTTCTCCACAGAAAAACTTTTGGGAAGACTGATGGAACTGTTGCTCCCACAGTTGTTAAAGGAGATGTCAAGATCTTTCAGTTTTTTGCATGAGGAGAGATCCAGACTGAGCAGATTGTTGTGCGAGCAGTTCAGAGATTTCAGAACTGTGTTGGCTGATACATCGAGAAACAGCAGTTCATTGTCAGAACAGTCCAGGGTTTTCAGATTATAAAAATATTCGATGCCTTCCAGGGAATCGACTGACATGGAAGGAATACTGATTTCTGTGCACATGGAGATTTCCTCGTCAGAGAGAAGCCCGTTGCGATCTGTATCAATGTTTTCGGAAATCCATTTTTGGAAAACAGGGTCTGCAAATCCACTGTCAGCAGTGATCGGAATGGAATTTCCGGAAGCAGATATATCTGCAGTGTCTTTGGCGTATGTTGCTTCATCAGGAGTGATTTCGTCAGAAAATGCCGGATCGTCGGGCAGTTCAACCGGAAATACCGGATCATCGACCGATTCATCCGAAAATACCGGATCATCGGGTGCTTCATCCGAAAATGCCCATGGTGTCTGAATATTGGTAAGGGTTAGAAGTGAGCATAGAATAAAAACCGGAAATTTTTTCTTTTTCATTATGTAAGCCCTCCTTGTTTTGAATATTTGGGTGTATATGGATTTTCTGATACAGTGATCCGGGACAGAATAGATTCTGGCCACAAATATAATCTTTATATCCAGTATACAGTTGGAACAAGGAGATGTCTATTAACTATTGGTTAGAAGTTATCCTGAGAGGTGTTTTGGTGTTACTGTGAACGGAGTGAACAGTAACATTTTGGTAAAATAATTATAGCAATTCCATAAAATACCGGAATTGCTATAATTGTTCTTTGATCTTAATCAATTTTTTCCATTGAATCTTTTGCATTCTGAAGCACTGTGTCAAAAGCAACTGCGGCTTTTGCATATTCTTCGTCGCTTTCGATGTTGGAAAGCATCGGATCACCGCTCTCAGTACGGGCAAATGCGTAGAGGTAAACCTCGCCGCTTTCATTCTGACCGTTCTCATCAAGTGGGAGAAGTGCGATATATTCCTTCGCATCTACCGGGAAAACGGTGAGGATCGCACATTCTACCTCTGTATCGTCTTCCATGGTAAGGGTGATTGTCTTGTGGTTTTCAACAGGATCGCATCCGCCGGCTGAACTGCATCCACCACCGCAGGAAGCGCAGTCACTCGGGTTACATCCGCCAGCTGTAAATTCGTCACTCATTTTATATTCCTCATTCTTTCTTATTTATCAGGGACTATGTTTATCTGATGTCAGTTCATTGTAGCAGAAACCGGAAAAAAATGCAATGAGCAGAAACCGGAGAAAAAGAGGTTTTTTACAGTCATGAAACGTGCTATAATAGACCAGAAGTGTTCAGGGGAGAATCGTTAGCAAATGCTGAACAGGGCTAATAAGAAAACAAAGGGGATCAGTTGATTATGAAATTAATCTCATGGAATGTAAATGGTATACGTGCATGCATTGGCAAAGGGTTTGAAGAGAGCTTTGCAGCACTTGATGCGGATATTTTCTGCCTGCAGGAAACGAAATGCCAGCAGGGGCAGGTGAAGCTGGAACTTCCGGGATATTATCAGTACTGGAATTATGCCAACAGACGGGGATATTCCGGAACTGCTGTTTTTACAAAGAAAGAGCCACTGTCTGTGGTGTATGGAATTGGAATTGAGGAACATGACAAAGAAGGGCGTGTGATCACCCTGGAATATGAAAAATTTTATCTGGTGACTGTATATACACCAAATTCCCAGAGTGAACTGCGCAGACTGGAATACCGTATGCACTGGGAAGAGGATTTTCTGGCATACTTGTTGAAATTGCAGGAAAGTAAGCCTGTGATCTGCTGCGGGGATTTCAATGTGGCACATCAGGAGATCGACCTGAA
>NZ_JBWJVQ010000291.1:0-3070 GCF_056339875.1 Blautia sp. ZXY-1-C6 | reverse complement strand
CTACGATATCCATGATGTATTATCAGATATTTTTAATGATATGACTCAGGATATGTTAACAACTGTAGATCATTTATTCTGTCTAAATCAAAAAAGCTGTTCCTATCCGTTCTGTCAGAAAATACAGATGGAATCACAATACAGGGCACTGTTTCTGGATGATGCAATTGCCCCTATTCTTCTGGAAAAAATAGCAGAAAATACAAAAGAAGGCTATGTGACCTGGCTTATGTCACACAGCCTCCTAACCTTTGAACAGGCAGAATCGGTTTTTTATTTTCAAATGAATGGCTGCCTTTCCATCAACAGACTGATGCTCCGCAATCACTGTAATGACTGGAAACAGATTCAGACAGTAATCGACAAATTTATCAAATCCGGGCTGGAAAGTTTTCTGATTCATGATCAGAGAGAAGAAAATGCTTCCGATAATTTTTGCAACAAAATTTCTCCAACTGTTACCGCATCTTCTACACTCAGATAATGATCGGCATGATCCTGAAGAAATATTTTGCCAGATGCAGGAAATTCTTCATCTGCAAACCATATCTTTAAAGTTACCGGATATCTTGGCAGAACTGGAAAAACAGCACACAGATCCGCCTTTGTCTCTGTGAATTCTGCACCCAGGTTTTTACATGCTTTCTGAATTTTCTCAGGATCTTTATCCTGCAAAAGCTTTTCCAGTTTCTGCTCTGCAGTCCGGTCAAACTTGGTTCCTCGAATCAATCCATCTTTCAGGTTACCAAAAGTAATGAGCTTCTGTGAACCTTCTGTTCCATCGGCCATATCCAGATAATGCAGCAATGTCAGATAATGCCATTCGTCCATGTCTGAGTTAATACGAAACTCAGGGAGTTGAATTTCAATCGTTTCATAAAAACTCAGTACTTCAAGCACATTTCGGCTGCTATGAAAAACAGCCCCGCTTTTTGCAGCAATATCCTCTCCGGAACGATTTTGCAGCCGTTTTACTGCTGCCTGCAACATTTCCTGAAATGCACGGTTTTCTGTTTGATTTTTGTATTCCATAAGTTCTCCTTTGTTGATATTTTATCGCATCATATAATAATCAATGTTTATGCAAGGATTTTGGTGTTTTCATAAATTTGTCTACGATCAGCATATTATACAATCCTCCGTAAGTTTCATTCCTGTGTTGACTTTTCCTTTAAATTTCATTATAGTTGTAATTATATTATTTACAATCATCAAAATAATAAATATGCACAGTTTCTCAACATATTGGAAAGAACTGTTGAGAACTTGAAATGTTTTAGACAAACCAGAATTATTTTTGTCTCAAAAATGTGAAAGCAAAATCATTATATCATACTACAAGGAGTTTCTTATCATGAAATATTCAACGAAATTAAGTGATACTGTTCATGTGATGGTTCTGATTGCTATCAACCAGGAAAAATCTCTCTCCAGCGCCTCAATTGCAGAAAGTGTCCATACAAATCCCGGCTTTGTACGCCAACTTATGTTAAAACTAAAAAAAGCCGGACTTATGACCAGTGTAGCCGGACATGCCCGTCCTTCTCTTTCAAAACCAGCAGACCAGATTACATTGCTGGATATTTATAAGGCAGTTGAAGGCGAGAAACCGCTGCTTCATTTAGATACTCATACAAACCCTGATTGCGGCGTTGGTATTAATATTCAGTTATCCTTGCAGGGATTCTATAATGAAATTCAAAAAAACGCTGAAGAAAAGATGAATACGATTACTTTACAGGATATCATAAATACTTATTACCAGAGAACATCCATGCAAAATGATTTACAGAATATTATATAGCAGGAGAAACGAAAAAGGACTTCCAGATATGGATTATCTTCTAAATGATGACAAATCTGATAACGATTTGGCGAGGAAAATTTTTATATTTTCTAATCCAGGGCTTTTCTTGTTATCATGCCCGCCTCCGTGCGGGCATTTTTAAATTCAACAGAGCACCGCAGGCGGTCTTTCCTATAAAGTAAAAAAAGCGGTAAATTCAGCTCATCTGCAAGCTCCAGTGCCTCCCTGGGAAACTCATCAAAAAAACGTGTCTTGCGTTTTAGTCTCTTGACATTATCATAAGCAATTCTCCTGAGCTAAATGTAACTCTGGCATGTTCGCTGATTATCTCATTGCTTACAGTAAGTCCACTGTCTGCTGCTGTCAGACAATAGTTACTCAGGGGATATTTAAATCCTTCCAGAGTCAGATCTGTCACATTTCCTCCAAATGGAAAAAATGACACATATTTTCCAAACTGTTCTGACTTTTTCAGAACTGTTCCGTCTGAAATAAGCTTCATATAATTATACCGATCCACAAGTGTTACTTCTGCCCCCTGGTTTTGTGCCAGGACAAGGAGTCCGAAATTCGCCATCAGATGGTCTACTCTGTTTCCTGTCACACCAAAGATCACTATCTTTTTCGCACCGGTCCTGATCGCATAATTCATGGCAGACTGTGTATCTGAGTCATCTTTTTCCGGTCTCAGGCGGATAACTTTTATTTCTTTTTTTTCATTTCCAAAGCCTTTTTGCAATTTCCACTCAGTCATTCCACCATAGGGAATTTCACTGTCCATACTTCTTTCTTCCTGAATTTCCAGGAATTTTTTTCCATCTTCAGACAGACTGTCAAAATCTCCAATAACTGCATCCGGCAAAAGCTGATGCTCCAGAAAAAATTCCAGCCCTTTATCAGCTGCGATCAGACAGGCTTCATTCTTTTTTAAAAAATCGAGGGCAAAATCACTGTGGATATTGCCCCCGCTTACAATTATCGTATCTATCATGCTCTTCCTCAGTCAATCCTTCTTATGATCTCGTCCATTCGTTCTCTGGCATGTTTTACATTTTTTGCCAGATCATCGTTGAAAACATAAGAACCTGCTACCAGCAGATTTGCACCTGCTGTGAGCACTGTCTCCATTGTCTCATCATTGATGCCACCATCAACCTGAACATCTACATCCAGATCCTCGGCCTCGATCAGTTCACGTACTTCCCTGATCTTTTCCGTACATTCTTCCATATACTTCTGACCGCCAAATCCCGGCTGTACAGT
>NZ_JBWJVQ010000290.1:0-4863 GCF_056339875.1 Blautia sp. ZXY-1-C6 | reverse complement strand
CTACAGAAACAGTAGAAACAGCGAGACAGGATCACAATACAAGTCCGGTTGCCACAGCAGCACTGGGACGTCTGCTTACAGCAGGTGCTATGATGGGGACCATGATGAAGGGGGATAAGGATATCCTTACACTTCAGATTAAGGCAGGAGGACCACTTGAAGGAATTACAGTAACTGCAGATTCCAAAGGTCGTGTAAAGGGATATGTGGGAAATCCTGATGTATGTATCCCGGCAAACAGCAAGGGTAAACTGGATGTTGCAGGTGCTGTCGGTATAGGATTTATGAATGTGATCAAGGATATGGGACTGAAAGAGCCTTATGTTGGACAGGTTGCGCTTCAGACCAGTGAGATCGCAGAAGACCTTACCTATTATTTTGCTACAAGTGAACAGGTACCGTCAGCAGTTGGTCTCGGAGTTCTTATGAATAAAGACAATACAGTACGTCAGGCTGGCGGATTTATCGTGCAGCTGATGCCGTTTGCAGAAGAAAGCACAATTGCTAAGCTTGAGGAAAATGTACAGAAAATCACATCTGTCACAAATCTTCTGGAAGAGGGGCATACTCCTGAGAGTCTGCTTGAGAAAGTCCTGGAGGGCTTTGACATGGAGATCAATGAGAAAGTTCCTACGGAATTTTACTGTAACTGCAGCAGAGAAAGAGTGGAGAAAGCCCTGATCAGCATCGGAAGAAAAGAACTCAATGAAATGATCCAGGAAGGTAAGTCCATTGAGATGAACTGCCATTTCTGTAATAAGAATTATGAATTTACAGTGGAAGAACTGAAAGAAATCCTGCGTAAATGTAAATAAGAGATGCCAATGTACTGACAGATGGATCTGCCGGAGCACAGAGAAGAAGAGGTAGAAAATGAAAAACGGTTATATCAAAACAGCAGCCGCAACACCTTATATCACAGTTGCAGACTGCAATGCCAATGGAAGTGAGATTATCAGACTGATCCATGAGATGGAGAAAGAACATGTGAAGGTTATGACTTTTCCGGAGCTTTGTATCACAGGCTATACCTGTCAGGATCTTTTCCTGCAGAGACGTCTTCTCGACAGCGCCTGGGAAACTTTGCTGAAGATCACAAAGGAAACTGCTGATGTGGATGCCCTTGTTTTTGTAGGTGTGCCTTTCAGAAATCATGGAAAATTATATAATGTGGCAGCAGTTTTAAACAGAGGCGAGATCATTGGTCTGGTTCCGAAAACTTATCTTCCAAACTATGGAGAATTTTATGAGCAGCGCCATTTTGCATCAGGTCTTGGCTGTCTGGAATATGTGGATATTGAGGGAAAGAGAGTTCCTTTCGGAACAGATATTCTTTTTATCTGTGAGGAGGAGCCGGAGCTTGTGGCAGCAGCAGAGATCTGTGAGGATTTATGGGTGACACTGCCGCCAAGCGTTCTCCATGCACAGGCAGGAGCGAATCTGATCGTGAATCTGTCAGCCAGCAATGAGATGGTCGGAAAGGACAGCTACCGCAGAGATCTTGTTTCCGGACAGTCTGCACGTCTGGTGTGCGGATATGTATATGCAAATGCAGGAGAAGGTGAGTCTACACAGGATTTGGTCTTTGGCGGTCAAAATATGATCGCAGAGAATGGAGTGATCCTTGCGGAAGGAAAACGTTTCCACAATGGTATTGTATGCAGTGAGATTGATGTGCAGAGGCTGAACGATGAGAGAAGAAGACTGACTACTTATCAGCCGGCTGACGACAGTGATCATATTAAAGTGAGCTTCCATCTGAATGTGGAAGAGACAAAACTGACCAGAAAATATTCACAGTATCCTTTTGTACCTTCACGAAAAGAAGAAAGGGATATGCGCTGTGATGAAATCCTGAATATTCAGGCAATGGGACTTAAGAAACGTATGGATCATATCCATTGTCATAAGGCAACAGTGGGACTTTCCGGAGGTCTGGATTCCACACTGGCACTGCTTGTGATCGCAAGAGCCTTTGACCTTTCCGGTGCGGACAGAAAGGATATCCACTGTATTACCATGCCATGCTTTGGAACTACAGACAGAACTTATCAGAATGCCTGCAAATTAAGTCAGTGTCTGGGTGCGACTTTAAGTGAGATCAATATCAAAGAAGCAGTAAATATACATTTCAGGGATATTGCTCATGATCCGTCTGTGCATGATGTGACTTATGAGAACAGCCAGGCAAGAGAGAGAACGCAGATCCTGATGGACAGTGCAAATCAGGATGGCTCGATTCTGGTGGGAACAGGAGATCTGTCTGAGCTGGCTCTGGGATGGGCAACCTACAATGGTGACCATATGTCCATGTACGGCGTGAATGCTTCAGTGCCGAAAACTCTGGTGCGTCATCTTGTACGTTATTATGCGGACACCTGCAAAGATGAGAAGCTGACAGAGGTTCTTCTTGATATTCTGGATACACCGGTAAGTCCGGAACTTCTGCCGCCTAAGGATGGCAAGATCGCACAGAAGACAGAAGATTTGGTGGGACCTTATGAACTTCACGATTTCTATCTGTACTATATGCTTCGTGCAGGATTTGAACCGGAGAAAATTTACAGGCTGGCATGTGAGACTTTTGAAGGAATGTATGATAAGGAGACAATCTTCAAATGGCTGAAAACCTTCTATTGGAGATTTTTTGCACAGCAGTTTAAACGTTCCTGTCTTCCGGATGGCCCGAAGGTGGGAAGCGTTGCGGTTTCACCGAGAGGTGATCTGAGAATGCCAAGTGATGCAAGTGCAGGGGTATGGCTGGAGCAGCTTGAAAATATGGATATTTAGAATCGCATAGCGGAGTGGAGGATTTTATCCGCGTGATTTTACATGGCGAAGCGGAGAACGATCAGTTGTTCTCCGCTTTTTTCAGTGCTGTTTCAATTGCATTCAAAAGAATCATGGAAGTATACTTCTGATCTTCGGAATATTGGATGTTTTCCAGCGACTGGGAGGTATAGATCTGGCTGGCCAGTGATTCCAGAGCCGGTTCCATGAGAGGAAACATGGCTGCGGTGCTTTCGCTTAAATTTACCAGACGGATGGAAGTTACCCTGTCAGAGTCAACAGTTACTTCCAGGTCAAAGGTGTTTTCATTCAGGTCGATGGAGGAAGTATAAATTCCCGGTTTGTACAGGCTTTTGGCATCGGCTGAGGCACTTTTTTTCTGACCGGATCCAAACATGAAAAAAAGTACAATAGCCAGGATGACAGCAAGAAGGAGAAAGATGCCGGTGTATATAACTTCCTTCATATGTAGGACTATGATTTTTGTTTTTGCACTCATGGTACACGCCTCCTGGATGGTTTTGTATATTCTATTACAGAAGTGATTAAATTATGATATACTGAAACAACGAATGTGAGTAACCGACAGTAAGGAGAGAAGAATGTCATTACAGTTTATTATCGGCAGTTCCGGTGCCGGAAAGTCTTATTTTGCATATGAGAGAGTAATCCGGGAGTCCATGGAACACCCTGAGAGAAATTACTATATTATTGTTCCGGAGCAGTTTACCATGCAGACACAGAAGACGCTGGTGGAAATGCACCCGGGAAAAGGAATCCTGAATATTGACATCCTGAGCTTTGAACGTCTTGCGTACCGTGTATTTGAAGAAACCGGCGGAGATAACAGAAAGGTTCTGGAAGATACGGGAAAAAGCATGGTGCTGCAGAAAATGGTGCAGCAGCACAGAAGGGAACTTGCCTATCTGGGAAGCCAGATGAATAAGCCGGGATATCTGGATGAGGTGAAATCTCTGGTGTCAGAATTTATGCAGTATGATATCAGAGAAGAGAATCTGGCAGAAATGAAAGAGAAGGCCAAAGATCAGCCATTACTTGAAATGAAGCTTAAGGATGTGGGAATCCTTTATCAGTCATTCAGGGAATTCCTGAAGGGGCATTATATGACTGGAGAAGAAGTGATGGATGTCCTGCTTAAACAGCTTCCTTTTTCCGAAAAACTTAAGGGAGCGGAATTTCTTTTTGATGGATTTACCGGATTCACGCCAATTCAGGTCAATGTGCTCAGGGAACTTCTGGTCATTGCTGACCGCATAAGTGTTACTGTGACTATGGACGAACGGGAGGATGCTTTTTCTCCGGGAAAACCTTATCAGCTTTTCTTTATGAGCAAGCAGATGATACGGACACTTGCAGGGCTGACCAGAAATCTGGAGGATCCAGTGTATCTGAAACCATCCGGACAGTCCCGGTTTGCACAGGCACCTGCCTTACAGTTTCTGGAGAAAAATATCTTCCGTTACAGAAAGGGCGTGTATGCCGAAGAACAGCAGGAGATAAAAATATTTACTGCGCCATCCCCCCTGGAAGAAATGCGGGAGGCTGCCAGAAGGATGTCAGAACTTGTGCGTACCTGCGGATACCGCTATGGTGAAATTGCAGTGATCACAGGAAATCTGGAAGAATATGCAAGACTTGCAGCACAGGTATTTGAGGAGGCAGATATTCCATATTTTATTGATGAGAAGCATTCGGTAATGATGAATCCTTTTGTGGAGTATCTGCGCGCTGCCATGGAGATGGCGGTACAGGGATTTCCTTATGAGAGTGTTTTCCGTTATCTCAGATGCGGGATGTCAGAAGTTACCAGAGAACAGGCTGATAAGCTGGAGAATTACGTGCTGGCGCTGGGAATCCGTGGATATAAGAAATGGTCTGAAAAATGGGTTCGTGTGTACAGAGGAATGGAAGCGGAGAAGATACAGGAACTGAATGAGATCAGAGAAATCTTTGCGGAAGAAGTAAGGGAACTTGCGCAGGGATTTGGTTCCGGGAAGAAGACAGTGGAAGAGTACTGCCGGATTCATGTTTATGCTCTCCCTACTGATTCAT
>NZ_JBWJVQ010000289.1:0-6196 GCF_056339875.1 Blautia sp. ZXY-1-C6 | reverse complement strand
GCAGAATGTGTGGGAATTGAATATGCCCGTTTTTTAATTCTTCTGAATCTGGGATTTTTTGTAATAGAAATTATCTGGGGAAGAAAGCTTATCGGATTGGGAACGATCATAAATGCGTTATTCCTTGGATATTTTGTTACATTTTTCTATAACCTGATCACATCTGTGATCGATGCACCGGATCAGATGGCAATGCAGGTGGTTACCGTATTTATTGGAGTTATCATAACAAGCCTTGGAATTTCCATGTACCAGCTTCCGAAACAGGGAGTTGCACCATATGACAGTATTTCCCTGATCATGACAGAGAAATGGCCGAAAATTCCGTATTTCTGGTGCAGAGTATCTAATGATGCGATCAGTGCACTGGTGTGTTGGCTTGCAGGGGGAATCGTCGGACTGGGAACACTGGTCAGTGCATTTGGATTCGGACCTTTTGTTCAGTTTTTCGATACACATTTTACATCAAAAGTGTTGGCAAAGCTGGAAAAATAATAAAAAAACTGTCCTGTATATGCACATTATACGTAGAAAATAGGTGCATTACAGAGACAGTTTTTTTATTTGTCAGCCTGTTAACTGCATATATGGCATGCTTCACATGCAGATGGCGTAGTAGCGCATCCTCCCATAGCAGTTTCACGCAGTTCTGCAGGAAGCTTTTTACCCACGGTAAACATCGTCTGGATCATTTCGTCTAGAGGAATCAACTGCGGAATTCCTGCGAGAGCCATTTCTGCGGCAATTATAGCGTTTGCCACACCTGCAGCATTTCTGTTTTGACATGGATATTCTACCAGACCGCCGACCGGATCGCATACCAGACCAAGCATGTTCATAAGAACAGTAGATGCAGCAAAAGTACATTCTTTCGGTGAACCTCCCATCAGCTCTACAGCAGCAGATGCAGCCATTGCAGATGCAACCCCTACCTCGGCCTGGCATCCGCCTACCGCACCTGCAACAGTTGCATTTCGCATTGCCAGATAACCAATGGCACTTGCGTTAAATAATGCCCGTATAATCTCTTCATCAGAGAATTGATAATGTTCCTGCATTGCCAGCATCAGCCCCGGTACGATTCCGGCAGAACCGGCAGTAGGAGAGGCCACGATCAGCCCCATGGAGGCATTCGTTTCCAGTGTAGCCATAGCATAAGTAATTGCCTTCTGAAGCAGATTTCCGCAGAGACCTTTTTTCTCCTGAGCGTGGAGACTCAGCTTTCTGGCTTCGCCGCCGATCAGACCACCCATAGATTTTACCGGCTGTCTGATTGGTGAGAAAGCAGCATCTTTCATAATTCCCAGTACTCGTGTCATTTTTTTATTTACAATCTCAGAGGCTGTTTCGCCAAGCTCAATCTCACGGATACGCATAATCTCTGAGATAGGAAGATTTTTTTCTTCACAGAGTGCTAAGAGTTCATTTGCATTTTTAAAATCCATGATAAAAATCCTCCTTTCTTTACATCTGTACGATCATAACTTCATGAATATTCGGGTTCTCGCGAATCGCAGGAACGATATTCTCAGGAAGTTTGCCGTCAGATTCTACGATTGTATAAGCAATCTCTCCCTTGCTTTCACGGAACAGACGCATAAATGCAATATTGATATTGCGGTCACTCAGGCATTTGGTAATATAGGCCACAACGCCGGGAGTGTCCTGATGAATCACGATCACTGCACTGTACTCGCCTGTAAAGTCTACCTGTACGTGATTGATATCTACAATACGGACCTTGCCTCCTCCAAGGGATTCGCCGCGTACGGTCAGTTTCTGGCCTTTTTCATTTTCCATGCAGATATCTACGGTGTTCGGATGAATATCTGTTTCCTGCTCATTTGGAGTGAAAGAGAATTTCAGACCTTTTTCATGAGCAATATCAAAAGAATTTCGGATGCGCATATCATCAGTAGAGAATCCCATAATACCACCCAGCAGAGCTCGGTCAGTACCGTGACCATGGTAAGTTTTTGCAAAAGAGCCGTACAGGATGAAGTCGGCTCTCTTTAACGGGCCTTCGATCATTTTCTGGGCAAGATAGGAAATACGCGCCGCACCTGCGGTATGTGAACTTGAAGGACCGATCATGTTCGGCCCCATAACATCAAATACACTGATAAATGACATATTTTTTCTCCTGTGAATATCAATTATAGTCTTGCATGTTTATGGCAATAATCTTATTATTTGCAAATTTCTGATTATATTCTATCATTTAGGAATAAAAGAAGCAAACTTATCGTTAACATTAACAAAAATTAATGTAAAAAATGAGAAAACAGGGTTGCTTTTTCTCTACTGGGCGGTTACAATAACTGTGCAAATTGAAAATAATTTTAAAAATGCTGTTTCAAAATAGGGAACAGCATAAAATTTGCTGTTAGAAATCAGATTCCCGAAAACAGGGTCTGATATCCGAAATCGTAAATTTTAAAGAAAAGGCAGGTGGAACAGAATGGATAATTGCGATTCTCATGGGCGAAGTAGTAGCACAGGATCTGAATTAAAAAGAGTATATGAGTATAGCAGCCGTTTTTGTTCTGCTGTAGTCATATATTTTCAGGATTTTCCATGTATGCATATAAAATAGAAGTTTTTTACTGTCTGTGATCTGACAGTTTCTGTATGTGGAAGATCGGATGTCTTTTTCATTTCTTATCCTGTATTTATGAAATTCCCCCGAATCATGCAATTACATATTGAGCAGTAATGATCCGGCGAAGATGCCGGACAGTTACGGACAGCGGATGAATAGCAGGTTATGGTTTGATACCCTGCGGTTTAGTGTGCTGGAAAAAGTATAGAAGAAATAGCAGTAAAATGTAATAAATAACAGACTGCTTTCTTTTGGTGTGCTTTTATGCAAAAAAACGGAGGATGAAAGAATGGAGAAAAGAGTACAGGATTATTCCAAAGAAATTCTGAAGATCATTCGCAGCAACACCTCTCCGGCCGTTATGGGAGAAAGGCTGCAGGATTATCATGAGAATGATCTGGCAGATGTAATGCCGAAACTGACTGTACAGGAGCGGTGCAAGCTGTACCGTATCCTGGATACAGATATGCTCTCTGATATTTTTGAATATACAGATGAGGAGAATGCAGCAGAGTATCTGAATGAAATGGATGTGAAAAAAGCAGCGGCCATTTTATCCAGAATGGAGACAGATGCTCTTGCAGATGTATTAAATAAAGTTGAAAAAACAAAGAAAAAAATACTGATCGATCTGCTTGAACCTGAGGTTCGACGTGATGTGGAGATGATCGCATCCTTTGATGAGGATGAGATCGGAAGCCGCATGACAACAAATTATATTGTGATCACAGATAAACTGACAGTTAAGCAGGCAATGAGCAGTCTGATCGAACAGGCTGCAAAAAATGACAATATCTCCACTATTTTTGTAGTGACAGAGCAGCAGAAATTTTATGGGGCCATTAATCTGAAAGAACTGATCATTGCCAGACGGGATGATCTGCTTGAGAATCTGGTGGTGACGTCCTATCCATATGTATATGCGGAAGAGAATATTGATGACTGTATCGAAGAACTGAAAGATTATTCTGAGGATTCTATTCCGGTTCTTGACAACGATAATCAGCTTCTGGGTGTTATCACATCTGCCAGTATCATTGACCTGGTTGATGATGAGATGGGTGATGACTATGCGAAGCTGGCCGGTCTGACTGCAGAAGAGGATTTAAAGGAGCCACTGAAAGAAAGTATGAAGAAACGTCTGCCCTGGCTGATCATTCTTCTGGGACTTGGCATGGTAGTTTCCTCAGTGGTAGGAATTTTTGAGAAGGTGGTGACTGCACTTCCGATCATTATGTGCTTCCAGTCTTTGATCCTTGATATGGCAGGTAATGTGGGTACCCAGTCTCTGGCTGTGACGATTCGTGTGCTGATGGATGAATCTCTGACAGGTAAGCAGAAACTGGAACTTGTGTGGAAGGAAATGAGAATTGGTCTGTGTAATGGCGGACTTCTTGGAATTCTGTCTTTTGCGCTGATTGGATTGTATATTTATCTGTTTAAAGGAAAAACACTTTTGTTTTCCTATGCAGTATCCGGATGTATCGGTGTGGCACTGTTGCTGGCTATGTTGATCTCCAGTGCAGTAGGCACCTGTATTCCATTGTTCTTTAAGAAGATCAATATTGACCCGGCAGTAGCATCAGGTCCGCTGATCACAACAGTGAATGACCTTGTTGCAGTAATTACCTATTATGGCCTGAGCTGGCTGTTCTTATTAAAAATGCTGAATCTTGCAGGCTGAATTTCAGATAATAAAAACAGAAAGAGGGATAAAATCTTTATGGATTTAAAACAATTACAGTATTTCGTAGTATGTGCGCAGACTGGTTCATTCAGTGATGCTGCGAAAAATCTGTATTCTACACAGCCCAGTGTCAGCAAGGTGATCAAGGGACTGGAAGATACGCTGGGAATGCAGCTTTTTGAACGGCTTCCAAGAGGAATCAGACTGACAGTACAGGGGCACAAGATTTATGAATATGCGTCGAAAATTATAAATGAAGTAAATGTTCTGGAAAATATGGCTTCCAGCGGAATGACAAAATGGATCCGGATATCTTTAAACCCCAGTTCCTGGTTTGCCAATCAGTTTGTAGACTTTTATAATGAAACCTATGAAAAAAAGTACCATTTCCAGGTAACAACAGCAGGCGTACAAAGCGTAATGGAAAGAGTCAGGGATTATATGGATGACATTGGTTTTGTATATATCCTCAGTCAGCAGAAGGAAAATTTTTTGTATGAACTGTCAAAAAACAAAATGCATTTCGAACCTATCTATGAAACAGATGTAATGCTGTATCCGGGAGGGCTGACAGAACTTTACAATTCCGGCAAAGAGAGGGCAGAACTGGAAGACCTGGAAGGAATCCGTTTTATACAGAATTATCAGGATGAATTTTTTGACATCGGTGCTGTAAAAGAGGATGCATTCCAATGGAAGGACATTGATATTTCCGTGCTGACCAACAGTGATTATATTATGGAAAAAATGCTGAAGAACAGTAAGGTGGCAAATATAAGCGGAAGTTACCTGTCAGAAAACAAAGAAGGAACTACACCGGGAATCCCTCTGGATCTTGGAGACAGTAAAGTGATTTTTGGTTTTATACTCCACAAAGGAGAAGAAATGGATGAGAGTGTGGCAGAGCTTGTGGAGTTTTTAAAGAGCAGACTGCCGAAGCATTAATAAAAATTGCAGTTGACTTTTTAACTTATTTTGCATATACTAATAGTAGCTAAGAAATGAAGTGAAATTTCCATGAAGCGAAACGAAAGCCCTCAGAGTTGCCGCTCTGAGGGCTTTCTTGCTCGTTACGGAGAGCTGTTCCGTTTAGACTGTTGCTGTCTAATGTCCGCTGTCCAGCCATTTGCATATGTAGTAGCTAACTACGCCTGCTATGACAGAGACAAGAAATGAAGTAAAAATTGCTTCCATGAAACTCACCTCCTTCCTGCTGGAGGTTCGACAGCTCTTGTAGTATAACATAGTTTAGAACAAAATGGGATGGTTGTTTTAAATTATTGCTGATATTAAAAAAAACTATTCCAAAAATGACGATAGATATTCAAATTAAGAATAGCTTATAACCCCCAGGGTGGGTTGTGGGCTATTTTTGCTTTTGTTAAACTGAATGGTGGCAAATTAGGAGTACAATTTTCAAAAATTATAAAATGGAGATAATCAAATGAGAAAATATGCATTCAGACGACTGCTCCAGCTGATTCCCATTTTGTTTGCGATTACTTTTCTCTCCTATGGCATGATGCGGATTGCGGGAAGTGATGTAGTGACACAAAAAATGGAAAATACAGGACAGATTCTGTCAGAAGATAAGTTAAATGCAGCCAGAGAACAGCTGGGACTGGACAAACCATTTCTGACCCAGTATTTTGTGTGGCTTGGGAAACTGCTTCATGGAGATATGGGAAACAGCTATGTATCCAGTCTTCCGGTTTTTGACACGTTCATATCGAAGCTTCCGGCAACGCTGCTTCTTACAGTGACATCTATTTTGCTGACCATCATCATATCAATCCCTCTGGGAATTCTGTCAGCAGTGAAACAGAATACGATTACGGATTATCTGATCCGTTTATGCAGCTTTATAGGAAACAGTCTTCCTAATTTTTTTGTATCATTGCTGTTGA
>NZ_JBWJVQ010000288.1:0-2675 GCF_056339875.1 Blautia sp. ZXY-1-C6 | reverse complement strand
TGGAAATATAAACTGGAAATCTTCGGTGTGTCCAATCCACCTGCCAGAGTATCACATCCGGAAGCGGCGAAGATGTGAGAAAAGATAGTCGAAAATGAATCATACTACCCAAAAGAATAGGGGGTGTGTATTATGGGAATCCTGTCACTGTCACGTAAGAGACAGCCGATGAGAAATCGGCTTCTCTTTGAAGACTTATATATAGATAGTTACGATTTAGAAAGATGAAGTGATAAAGATGAGTGTGGAAAAAGCGAACAGAACCTGGCATGCCGGGAAGCCGAAGAAGAAGCCGGATTATGATAGAGAAGAAATTACGGAAGAACTTCTGGCAGCGGTTGTTGGGGTATATGAAGCTCTGGATGAGTACGGGAACCACCCATCTCTCCAGGCAATCGTGGATGAACTTGATTGTGGGTTGAATCCCTTAAAAGTCCGCAAGCTGCTCATCACAGCCGGGGAAGTGCAAGGTAAAAAGATATATGAATCAGCCACAGTGGATGAAGTGCTTTCATTGTGGAAAGAGGGGAAGAGTGTGGAGGAGATTATGTCCACACTGGAACGTTCTCGGGCTTCCGTGAACTCATACCTTCCGTACACGAAAATCATTTACAAAATGAAGGAGAGCAGCGTTGGTGCTGATCGGGAGAAGTTGTACCGGGAGAGGAAGAAAGCTGTAGCAGAAATGGCAGAGGAACCATCCGCAGATAATTTGTGGAATGCGATTGTGGCATTTCAGGGCTATCCTTTCAAGACGAGCAAAGGACTGAGTTTTACATATAAGGTGAAGGGCGGCGAACTGTTTTTTACCCGGAAGGAAAAGAGTATCACGAGATCCACAGTGGATATTGCTTTTCAGAAGGCACTGGAGCTGGGAGAGAAGGCGACTGGACCGAAGAAACTGGGCGTGTTCGGCGCATCGTATCTGTATCCAGTGTTTGTGCGGCTTGGGGTGATAAATAAAAGGTGGCAGGAGAGTACCTCACAAAATACAATTGTAGCGGAGAAATGACTTGCTGAACGGCGGGTTCAGAGGTAACATCACCATACAAAAAAGAGGAAGGTGATTGTTATGATGAGAGAAAAAACTAATAAAATATATCGCTCCGGTATTGTCCACACGGACACAGCAGAGCAGATTTTGGATATTTTCCGCACTCATTTGTTAAACCATCCGCCCAGATATTTTGGAGATATAGATTCCATTGCCGAGTTTCTGTACTTCCAATACACAGAAACAAACCTCGTGGAGAACGAAACAGTCAGGAAGTCATACACAGCTTTTATGGATGAGCTGACCGAAGCACTTGGATATGATAAGGAAGTCTGGAGTGAGGAAGCAGCCAGCATAGAAGCGAAGGTGAATGTGGCGGTTTCAGAGTATGAAAAGGCTGCATATATAGAAGGCATGAAGCTGGGAGCAAGGGTTGTGATGGAATTGTGTGGGGTGATAGAAAAAATAAAGCACTGACATAAACAGTTTTTATGATATACTAAAGGCAGACCTTTTACGATAAAGGATGGATGAAACGATGAAGACAAAATATTTTTATAACGCTTTTAATATTCTGTATGACTTGGTAAAGGAATCACTTGGCATTTTTCAAAAAGAAGAGCTGTATCGGCAGTTATTTCAGGCGATTTACGTCATGAGTGGGGATGCTCTGTATGATAATGACTCAATCCGTAAAATAACATCAGGGAATCAGACGATTCACTTAAGAGCGGTAAAGAAACTTCATACGCCGGAAGGATTTGAAAAGTTTCGCCGTGATATTGAGCGGGTCTGCCTTACAAATATTAATTCTCCTGTTGATGTAGCCAATAAGCTGCTTGAACAATGTGAACAAGTATCCGAAGAAACCGGTAGAACTATCAAAAGTAGTTTTAATGACGATACACCATATCAGATTTCCAGAGCAGTTGCGGCAGTTTTGATTTTTCTAAATCATGCGGATTATGCTTCTTCCAAAGGGAAACATACGGTTTTAAATATTGACTTTATGCGTTTGGGAGAAGAACAGCCGTTGCTGTCCTATCCTAAGTTTATTACAAATATTCCGAATGCAGCGGTTGACAGGCTGGTTGGCAGAATAGATGAAATAAACGAAGTCTATCAGGAAATCGTTGAGGGTGACGGTAAGCTGATGGTCACCGGTGTCGGAGGTCTTGGTAAAACAGTAGTGGTTCAACAATTCCTGAATAAGCTGCAGAACACTCCAACAGAAGAAAGCCAAATTGAAAAAATTGCGTGGATTCCTTATGACAACCATGACATCTGTCTTTCTATGAAACAGGCACTTCATTTGAAGTGTGATTTAGAAGATGTGTGGCAGGCTGTGCAGGATTTGTGTGCCGACAGCAAAGGAAGATTGCTTTTTGTAATCGACAATATTGAGAACATCGGGAATGACGAATTCCTTGGAAAACTAAGTATGCTTCCGTGCCGTGTTCTCATAACCAGCAGACAGAAAATACTGCGGGGATTTAATCGTATCATGTATCTTCCGCCATTGAAAATGGCACAGTGCCGTGATTTATTTTATCAACATTATCAGTATGCAGAGCGTGATAACGAAGTGCTGAATGATATTATTGATTTGACTGCAAAACTGACTATTATGATTGTCTTTCTCGCTAAAGTGGCATATTTGGAAGAACTTTCTTTGCATGAA
>NZ_JBWJVQ010000287.1:0-4167 GCF_056339875.1 Blautia sp. ZXY-1-C6 | reverse complement strand
TCTTTATTTTCATTTAATACTTCAAATACACCGCTTCCAACTGTGCCATATCCTAAAATTGCTACATTGATCATTTTCTTTTACTCCCTGCCTAATATTTTCAGATAATGAATTCCTTCATTCTGTTCAATCGTCTCTACCATTGCTTCTGCATCCCCCTCGCCCGGAAGAATGTCCACACTCAGAGTAAGTGTGGCAATCCCATTGATAGGAATACTCTGATGAATGGTGAGAATGTTTCCATGAAACCGTGCAATCGTCTGCAGGACAACCGACAAAAGCCCCGGTTCATCATCCATCTGGATAATAAAGGTGATCGTCTTTCCCCTTGTCTCTTCATGAAATGGAAAAATATCATCTTTGTATTTGTAGAAAGAGCTTCTGCTGATTCCTGTGCGCTCTGCTGCATCCTGTACAGTGTCCACTTTGCCGGAGTCCAGAAGCTTCTTTGCCTCCACCACCTTCAGCAGGACTTCCGGAACTGCTCGTTCCCTCACTACAAAATATTTCTTTTTCTCTGTTACTGGTTTCTGCATATCAATTTACCTGTCCGTTCTTTAAAGACATTTGTTTTTACACACTGGATATATTATCACACCACACAAAAATACGCAAGAAATATATTCTGCTGAATCATTGTGTAAAATCATTATGCCTCAACACGAAAAAGGCTGTCCTGATTTCAGACAGCCTTTTTTATTCTTTTATTTCTTCAGTGCGATCCATTTCAGATATGCATTGATGAAAATGTCAATTCCTCCGTCAAGTACTGCATCCACATTTCCGGTCTCCTCGTTTGTACGATGATCCTTTACCATGGTATATGGCTGCATAACATAAGAACGGATCTGATTTCCCCATCCGATATCTGTCACCTCACCGCGGATACCGGAGAGTTTTTCCTCTGCCTCCTGCTGCTTGAGAAGATACAGCTTGGCTTTCAGCATCTGCATGGCTTTATCTTTATTCATGTGCTGAGAACGTTCATTCTGACACTGTACCACGATTCCGGTAGGATAATGTGTGATACGGATGGCAGATGATGTCTTGTTGATATGCTGACCGCCGGCACCACTGCTTCGATAAGTATCAATACGGATCTCATCGTCATTGATCTCTACATCCAGATCCTTCTTGATATCCGGCATAACATCACAGGATACAAAAGATGTCTGTCGCTTACCTGCTGCATTGAAAGGAGAAATACGCACTAGACGATGAACTCCCTTCTCTGATTTCAGATAACCGTAAGCATTTGTTCCGTTTACCTGGAAAGTAACAGATTTGATACCTGCCTCATCGCCGTCCAGATAATCCAACACTTCCAGGGTAAATCCTTTCTTATCTGCCCAACGGCTGTACATACGGTAAAGCATACTGCACCAGTCACAGGCCTCTGTTCCGCCTGCACCTGCATTCAACTTAATGATAGCATTCTCACTGTCATATTCTCCGGAAAGAAGTGTCTTGATACGGATATTGTCAAAATCCTTCTGAAACTCATCCAGCATTTCCTGAATCTCAGGAATCAGTGCAGGATCGTTCTCCTCATATCCCATCTCGATCATGGTTTCCATATCTTCCATCTGTGTAACCAGATTCTGATAGGTCTCCATGTCATCTTTCATGTCTTTTAATTCTTTCATTTTCTTCTGGGAAACTTCTGCATCATCCCAGAAATCAGGCGCTTCCATTTCGCGCTCTAATTCTTCGACCTTCTGCTCTTTGTTAGCCAGGTCAAAGTGAATCCCTCACTTCCACTAATGGTTCTGTATAAGTCGCAAGAATGCTCTTGAACTGGTCTAATTCAACCACAGCTTCACCCACTTTCTTATTATAAATATTCTCTGTCGGACTCCCTGTGGATAACCGACTGAATTGCTATAGATTATAGCAGTCCTAGTAAATAATTCGTTTAAAATAATACCATATCTTTAAGCAAATTACAAACAAAGAATTACCCACAGCGTGAAATGATCATTTATCATAACAATCATTTCACACTGTGGGTAATCATACTTTACACTGAATTACGCATAAAGTCTGTGTAATTTATGAGAAGAAGCTCTCTGCAACACTTATATCTGCAATATATCCCACTGTTCCTGTCATATAGATGGTTCCGTCCTCTTCCATATCGATCTGTATCATTCCGCCCGGCTGATTTACATTAATACGGGATTCCACCAGCCCCAGCTTATAGGCTGCCGCTGCCGCCGCACAGCTTCCTGTTCCGGAAGCCTTTGTATATCCGGAGCCTCTTTCCCAGATTTCAATCTCCCAGATTTCCCTTGTCGACCTGACGGCAAATCTGCAGGTTCATTCTCTCCGGAAATTCATCTGCATTCTCCACATAAGGTCCCAGATTCTTTACAGCTTCTGCACTTACATTGTCTGTAAAAATAATGCAGTGTGGATTACCAACTGTCAGGCAGGTAGCCTTGTATTCTTTTCCATGGAATACGAAATTCTCCTTAATTACTTCACGAATTTCACCGGAAACAGGGATATCGCTGGAGATAAAAGATGGTTTTCCTATGTTTACTTTAAATTCCGTTGCCCGGCTGTTCAGGCATTCCACATGAATCGTGCCTGACATAGTTTCAATGTCAAATTTTTTCTCAGTAATATATCCATTATCCATCAGATATTTGGCAAAAATACGCACGCCGTTTCCACTGATGGCAGATTCACTTCCGTCTGCGTTAAAAATACGCACACCCAATTTCCCATCAATTTCTACCGGTCCATAGAGCACACCGTCAGCGCCAAGCCCAAATCCTCTCTGGCAGAGAAGTGCAATCTTCTTTCCCTGAAGCTGTACCTGATTTTTCTTCGGATCAAGAATCAGATAATCGTTTCCAAGTCCCTGATATTTACTCATAATAATTGTATTTGCCATAACCATATCTCTCCTTCTGATTTATAATCCCGGATACTTCCCGCTTTTGTATCTGCACCGATAATCAATTGTCGGGCAATCTTCCCAACTCACTTCGCCACTTGTCTGAGTCCCCACCCACTGCTTATTGCTCTTCGCAACCCCCGCAGGGGACTTACTTGATTCGGTTAAATTTTGTGTCAGGTAATTTTCTCATATCACATCCTGACTTTATATTCATTATATTTTATTGTTTTTACCATGTATATAGAGTAAAATGCTTAAAACATTGCAAAAAATGCTCTGTAGGTATTACAAAAAAGACCATTATATCAGTTCTCTGATATAACAGCCTTACAGCAGCATCGCTCCTCTCTGTTCAGTTTTCTATTTCTTTACCCTATTTCGAAATAGTTACAAAGTTTTTACGATTACTTTGTAATTGCATGATACTATTATCGTGTAATAATGTCAATATCTTTGTAGCATATTTTCTCAGAAATTATAAAATATATTCGTTACTATTTATTACATTCTTAGTAATAATTGTACATTTGCGCATTAAATGATATGATTATACCATGAATCAAACTTTTCCCTCCGCTTATTGCTTTCCACTGCTTATTTCTTTTCACAATCTCCACAGAGGACTTGCTTGATTCGATTAAATAATCATTGCAGATATCGGAGGCAGATATGTTATTATCAGAACAGTTCTATCAGACAGAAAAAACAGGATACCTGAACGAACAATTCCGACTTTTTCATCTTAAAGACCAGACCAGAAAGGAATTCTCTTACCATTATCATGATTTTCACAAGGTAGTTATCTTCATCTCCGGCAAGGCTGCTTATCATATAGAAGGAAAAGCTTATCAACTGAAACCATGGGACATTCTTCTGGTAAACCGCCATGCCATCCACCGCCCGGAGATTGATCCATCTGTTCCATATGAACGTTTTATTCTCTGGATCCAAAACGATATTCCCTGGCAGGAACTGCTGAAATGCTTCCAGAAAGCAAATGACCGAAGCTATAATCTGGTACGTCTGAACTCTGCTCTTCAGGAAAAGATGAAAGACATCCTGTTTGAACTGGAAAATTCTGCAAAATCCGATGAATATGGAAGAGAAATCCTGACACAGTCACTTTTTCTTCAGTTTATGGTTTATCTGAACCGTATCTTTCTGGAAAAGCAGTACATTTTTGATAAAAAATCCTACACCTTTGACTCGCAGATTGCCAGTATCCTTCAGTATATCAACCACAATCTGAAAGAAGATCT